>WGAK01000098.1 GCA_015494815.1 Anaerolineales bacterium
TACGAAGCCGGAGGTTTCACCCACACCTTCCGCCGACCGGGCGGCTTCGAGTGGGATGTCGGCGTGCATTACATCGGGGGCGTGCTGCGGTCCGACACCTTTCTGGCCCGCCTCTGGCATCAGGTGACGGGCGGACGGGTGCGTTGGGCCTCGTTGGGGCCGGTGTACGACCGCATCGTCGTGGGCGACCGGGTGGTGGACCTTCCCGCGGGGCGGCGCGCCTGGCTGGCGACCCTGCAACGGGCCTTTCCGCAGCAGGCCGCGGCGGTGGAGCGCTACGCGCAAGCCGTGCGCGCCGCGCAACGGGCCGGCCGGGGCTTGTTCGCGGCCCGGGTGTTGCCGCGCGGACTGGGGTGGTGGGGCCGCGGCGGTCGGGGCTGGGCCCGGCAGCGCACCGGCCCGACGCTGCAGCGGCTGGGCGTCACCGCGCCCGACCTGGCCGCGGTGCTGACCGCGCAGTACGGTGACTACGGGCTGCCGCCCGGTCAATCCAGTTTCCTCATGCACGCGCTGCTGGTGCATCACTACTGGTACGGCGCCGCGTACCCCGTGGGCGGCGCGGGGGTGCTGGCCCGGGCCGCGGCCCAGGAACTGGCCCGCCTCGGCGGCGCGGTGGTGGTGCGCGCCGCGGTCGAACGCTTGCTGCTGGACGCGCGCGGCCGGGTCATGGGCGTACGCCTGCGCAACGGCCACGAAATCCGGGCCCCGCGCGTGGTGAGCAACGCGGGCTTCGCCACCACCTTCTTGCGCCTGCTGCCCCCCGACCATCCCTATCGGCCCCGGGCCCAGGCCGTGGTCCGGCGGGTCGGGCTCTCATCTGGGCATCTCAACCTGTATGTGGGCCTGGACCGGGACGCCCGCACGCTGGACCTGCCATCGTACAACCTGTGGCTGCACCCCACCCCCGACCTGGACGCGCGCTGGGAACGCGCGCAGGCCGACCCACACGCGGACTTCCCCTTCGTGTTCCTCTCGTCGGCCTCGGCCCGGGACCCCGACGCGGCCCGCCACATGCCGGGCCGGGCCACCTTGCAGGCCATCGCCCCCGCGGCGTGGGCCCCCTTCGCGGCCTGGGCGTCGACCCGCTGGCAACGCCGCGGGCCCGACTACGCGGCGCTCAAAACCGCGCTGACCCAACGCCTGCTGGAAGTGGTCTACCGCGCCCTGCCCCAGGTGCGCGGCCATGTGGTCCATGCCGAACTTTCCACCCCCTTGAGCACGGCCCACTTCACGGGCCACCCCCAGGGCGCCATCTACGGCCTGGCCGCCACCCCGGCCCGCTTCACCACGCCGGACCTGCGGCCCGACACCGCCATCCCCGGGCTGTATCTGACGGGGGTAGACATCGTCACGCCGGGCGTCGCAGGCGCGCTGGTCAGCGGCCTCTTCACCGCGGCCGCGGTGCTGCGGCGCCGCCCCCGAGCCCTGCTGCGCTTGCTGCGCCTCGACCCCACCTGAGGAGCCTGCCATGAGCCCTGCCCTCATCGGAGCCCTGGCCGCGCTGGCGGCTTCGGCCTGCTTCGCCGTCGGCCCCACCATGTTCACCCTGGCCGGACGCCGGGTCGGCCCCACCGTGACCCTGCGCCTGCGTTTGCTGCTGGCCACGCTGTTGCTCATGGCCTGGCACGGCCTGATGTACGGCCGCGTCTGGCCCGCCCTCACCCCCCGCCAGACGGCCCTGCTGCTGCTGTCGGGTGCCATCGGCCTGGCCGCGGCCGATTCTTTCCTCTTCCCCGCGTTCGTGCGCCTGGGCCCCCGCCTGGCCATGCTCATCCTCAACCTGCAGCCCGTGCTGGCCACCTTGCTGGCCTGGGGGGTGTTGGGGGAACGGCTCCGCTGGGGGCAGTGGGCCGCCATCACCGTGGTGCTGCTGGGCGTGTCGGTGGTGGTGCTCGAGCGGGGCACCGACGCGGACGGCCGACCCCTGACCTGGGACCGGGTCGGCGTGCTGCTGACCCTGGCCGCGGCCGGGCTGGGCGCGGTGGGGGTGCTGCTGGCCAAGCAGGGCATGGCCGGGCAAGTGCCCGCGGTGGCGGCCAACACGGTGCGCATGACGGGCGGGCTGCTGCCCATCGCCGCGTGGGCCGCGGTGCGCGGGCAATGGGGCGCGACCTGGCGCGCGGTGCGGGCCCAGCCTCGGGTGTTGGGCTATCTGGTGGTGGGCGCGGCCATCGGGCCGGTGCTGGGCATGTCGTTGAGCCTGTTCGCCATTCGCACCATCCCCGTGGGCATTGCCACCACGCTGACCTCGCTGCCGCCCGTGCTGCTGTTGCCCGTGGGACACTGGGTTTTCGGCGAGCGTCTGACCTTCAAGGCCATCGCCGGCACGCTGGTCGCCACCGCGGGGGTCGCCTGGCTGCTGGCCGGGGCCTGAGCCGGGCGCCTGTGCACTGACCGGTCATTCAGTCGGGGCTCGCCGTCGCGAGCCTTAAACACAGAAGCCGCGACCCCACCGATGTGGCATCGCGGTTCGATACAACCCTCCCGCGGGCCACGCGCGGGGGGCTATTCGGTCGCCGCTTCGGCCTCGGCGTCCGCGCTCGGCGGCGCGTCCGCGGCTTCGGCCGTCCCCTCGCCCTCGCTCCCTTGCGCTTCGGGCGGCAGTTCCATGTGCAGCGGCACGCCGCGAATGGTCTCGGTGTCCGCCGCGTCCACGATGACGAAACGCACCGCGGTACGGACCCGCCCGTGGATTTCAATGTCCACGAACAAGGGGACCACGACGGGGGTGAAGCCGTCCTGGATGAGGTAATTGCGAGCGATGATCAGGGCCTTGACCGCTTGGTTGACCGCCCCGGCCCCGATGACCTGCACCTCGGCGCGGCGGTGTTCGCGGAACACACCGGCAATAGCCCCGGCCACTTTGTAGGGCCGCGAATGGCTGGCAACCTTGACGATGTTCATTTACGGGCCTCCTCATCCGATATCGCCGACCCCCACGCGCGGACGCGTATGGAGGTCGTTGGCGCCGGCCCCAGCGGGCAGGCATCTATGAGTATTATACGAAAATGGCCCCCGCATTTCAATCCCCTATCACAAAAGCGGGCCAAAAAGCGCCACCCTTGCGCAATTATGGCGGCCTATGCCGCCAGAACGCCAACGAAAGCCTCGCCCCGCAGCCGCGCGAACCCCGGCGGTGGTATAATACAAAACGCATGGCCCCCTCGCCGGGGCCCCTTGTCTTGCCTGTAGCCCGAACGCCGACGGAACGGTGAAAGGAGAAACGCCTGAGATGGAACACGGAACCGTGGTCCCGGTGGACATCGTGGACGAAATGCGCACCGCGTATCTCGATTACGCCATGAGCGTCATCGTGGCGCGCGCGCTGCCCGATGCGCGCGATGGCCTCAAACCCGTCCAACGCCGCATTTTGTATGCCATGCACGACATGGGCTTGCGGGCCAACAGTCCTTACAAAAAATCGGCCCGCATCGTGGGCGAGGTGCTGGGCAAATATCACCCCCACGGCGACCAGGCCGTCTACGACGCGCTGGCCCGCATGGCCCAGGATTTTTCCCTGCGCTACCCCCTGGTGGACGGCCAGGGCAATTTCGGCTCCATTGACGGCGACCCCCCTGCGGCCATGCGCTACACCGAGGCCCGCCTGACCAAAATCGCCGAAGAACTGCTGGTGGACATTGACAAAGAGACGGTGGATTTCGCGCCCAACTTCGACGGCAGCCTGGACGAGCCCGTGGTGCTGCCGGCCCGCTTCCCCAACCTGCTGGCCAACGGCGCGTCGGGCATCGCGGTGGGCATGGCCACCAACATCCCGCCGCACAATCTGCGCGAATTGAGCGCGGCCATGGTGTACCTTATTGACCACTACGACGACCTGGACGAGGTCACCGTGGACGACCTGATGCAGTTCCTGCCGGGGCCTGACTTCCCCACCGGCGGCCTGCTGGTGGATGTGGACGCCATTCGGCAGGCGTACAGTTCGGGACGGGGCAAACTCACCGTGCGGGGCGTGGCCCACATCGAAGAGACCCGACCCGGCCGCTACCGCATCGTCATCACCGAAATCCCCTACCAGGTCAACAAAACCAGCCTCATCGAACGCATCGCAGACCTGGTACGCAACGGCCGCATCGATGCCATCAGCGACCTGCGCGACGAAAGCGACCGCCGGGGCATGAGCATCGTCATCGAACTCAAACGCGGCGCGCAGCCTCGCAAGGTGCTCAATCAACTGTACAAATACACGCCCCTGCAAACCACCTTTGGCGTGCAACTGCTGGCCCTGGTGGATGGCGAGCCGCGGCTGCTGTCGTTGAAACGAGCCATGCTGGTCTACATCGAGCACCGCCGCGA
>WGAK01000099.1 GCA_015494815.1 Anaerolineales bacterium
GTCCGGGTCTTCGGTCACCCAACGCACGCGGTCGGGCAGCACGCCGGGGTGCGCGGTGTTGACCAGCACCACATCGAACAAGCCCGGCCCCACATGCTCTTCCACCACCCGCACATGGTCTTGGGCCGAGAACGCGTCGGTTTCGCCCGGCTGCGTGGCCACATTCACCACGAAGACCCGCAGCGCGCGGGTGGCCCGCAGGGCCTGGGCCAGGTCGGGCACCAGCAGGTTGGGCAGCAGACTGGTGAACAGGCTCCCGGGCCCTACGACCACCATGTCGGCCGCCAGGATGGCCTGCACCGCGGGGGGGAAGGCGCGCGGGTGGCCGGGTTCGAGCCATACCCGCCGAATGTGCCCCTGCGCGTGGGGGATGGTGCTCTCGCCCCGCACGACCACGGTTTGGCTCTGGAAGGGCAGCCGCAGGTCGGCCCGCAGTTCCACCGGGTCCAGGGTGGCGGGCACCACCCGGCCGTAGATGGACAGCACCCGCCCGGCCTCCAGCACGGCCTGCTCGAAACTGCCCGTCAGGCCAATCATGGCCGTGAGGAAGAGATTGCCGAAGGAGTGCCCGGCCAAATCGCCGTAGGCCTGGGGGAAGCGGTATTGGAAGAGTTGGGCCAGCAGGTCTTCGTCGTCGGACAGCGCGGCCAGGCAGTTGCGAATGTCGCCGGGCGGCAGGATGCCCAGGTCGTGGCGCAGGCGGCCCGACGAGCCGCCGTCGTCGGCCACCGAGACGATGGCCGTGATGTTGTGGGTGACATGTTTGAGGCCCCGCAACAGGGTGGACTGGCCGTGGCCGCCGCCCAGCACCGCGATGTGGGGGCCGCGCTCTTTGCGCCGAAACGCGGCCAGGGTTTCGACCACGGGCTTGCCGGTGTGCAAGAAGGGCGCCAGCAGCGAACGATGCAGGCCCCACAGGCCGCCCAGCAGCAGGCCCGCGCCGACGCCCAAAAAGATGAGGGCCCGCAGCCAGCGGGGCAGAAAGCGCAGCGAGGCCGACGAGAGCAGCGGCAGCCACCAGGTCTCGGGCGCGGTGCGATACACGTGCAGCACCGCGATGGCCGTGCCCACGGCCAGGAAGAAGACGCCCAGGAAGATGAGGCCCAGCCAGCGTTTGATGCCCAGGCCGGGGGTGAGCCACGCCTGCCAGGAGCGGGCCCAGGCCCGCCCGGAGAGATGTCGCCAGGGCCACGACCAGGAGGGCATGGCTCACCCCCCGCGGGTCAGGTGCGCCCGGCCGCTGTTTGGGCCAGGTGCACGAAGTAGCGGTGGAAGCGGTCGTCGTCGGTCAATTCGGGGTGGAACGCGGTGGTCAGCAGGTGGCCTTGCTGCGCGGCCACAATGCGCCCGTCGGGGAGCCGGGCCAACACCTCGGCCGGGGGTTCCACCCGCTCGATGAGGGGCGCGCGGATGAACACGGCATGGAAGGGCCGCGGCTCGGGGTCCACCTGCCGCAGCACGGGCACGTCCAGGTCCACCTCGAAACTGTCCACCTGGCGGCCGAACGCGTTGCGCTCCACGGTGATGTTCATCAGGCCCAGCAGGGGCTGCTCACGCCGCGCGTCCTTGGAGAGGAAGATGGCCCCCGCGCAGGTGCCCCACATGGCCCGGGTTTGCCCAAAGGCCCGCAGCGGCTCCAGCAGGCCGAATTCCACGGCCAGTTTGCCCATGGTGGTGCTTTCACCGCCCGGGATGATGAGCCCGGCCAGGCCGTCCAGGTGCTCGGGCAGGCGCACCTCGCGCACTCCCACGCCCAGGCGCAGCAGCATGTCCTCGTGCTCCCAATAGGAGCCTTGCAAGGCCAGCACGCCGATGGTCAGGTCGCTCTGGATGTGCCGGGCGCGGGCCCGCAGGTCGAAGGGGTTGGGGACGATGTCGGGCATGAGGCCTCCTGAGACGGGGGACTACCAGCCGCGCCCGGCCAGGCGCTGTTCTTCGGTCAGGTCGGCCACTTGCTGCCCCCGCATGGGCTCGCCCAGGCCCTTGCTCACCTCGGCCAGAATGCCGGGGTCGTTGTAGTGGGTCACGGCCTTGACGATGGCCGCGGCCCGCTTGGCCGGGTTCTCGGACTTGAAGATGCCCGAGCCCACGAAGATGCCGTCCATACCCAGTTGCATCATCAGGGCCGCGTCCGCGGGGGTGGCAATGCCGCCGGCCGCGAAGTTGACCACGGGCAGCCGCCCCAGGCGCTTGACCTCGCGCACCAGTTCCAGGGGCGCGCCGATGTTCTTGGCGTAAGTGTAGATTTCCTCGTCGGCCAGGGTTTGCAGGCGGCGGATTTCGTCCATCACCGCGCGGGCGTGGCGCACGGCTTCCACCACATCGCCGGTGCCGGCCTCGCCTTTGGTGCGAATCATGGCCGCGCCCTCGGCAATGCGGCGCAGGGCCTCGCCCAGATTGCGCGCCCCGCACACGAAGGGCACCTTGAAGGGGTGCTTGTCAATGTGATGCTCTTCGTCGGCCGGGGTGAGCACTTCGGACTCGTCAATGAAGTCCACGCCGATGGCCTCGAGGATTTGCGCCTCGACGAAGTGCCCGATGCGCACCTTGGCCATCACGGGGATGGATACCGCGTCCATGATTTTGAGGATGAGTTCGGGGTCGCTCATGCGGGCCACGCCGCCCTGGGCGCGGATGTCGGCCGGCACCCGCTCCAGGGCCATCACGGCCACGGCGCCCGCGTCTTCGGCAATCTTGGCCTGCTCGGGCGTGACCACATCCATAATCACGCCGCCCTTGAGCATTTGGGCCAGGCCAATCTTCACTTTGAAGGAGCCGGTCAGAATTTCGGACATGACAAAAACCTCCGTTCGCGCAGCGTTCCGCGTCGAGGGCTCTCGACGAACGCCGGGGCGTTGCGCTTAAATTCTACCACCGGGGCGGGCCCGGCGCGGGTTGCAGGGGCGTTTCAGGGGGAAGAAGACGGTGCGGCCGGGTCGGGTTCCAGGGCCGCGGCCAGCAGTTCGGCCAGGTGCACCAGGGGCAGCGTGACCCCGGCCCGGTGCAGCATGCCGGCCAGGTGCAGCAAGCAGCCGGGGTCCGCGGTCACGGCCACATGCGCGGCGGTGCGCTGCAGGGCCTCGACCTTGTGCTCGCCGATGCCGGCGGCCAGGTCGGGGTACTGGGCCGAGAACGCGCCCCCAAAGCCGCAGCACACCTCTTCGTCGGGCAGCGGCACCCGGCGGGCGCCGGGCAGGTGGTCCAGCAGCACCTTGGGGGGCTGGGTCACGCCCAGGTCGCGCGTCATGTGGCACGAGGGGTGATAGGTGAGGCGCCCGCCCCAGCGCGCGCCCGGCACATGCGTTATCCCCAGCACTTCGACGATGAACTCGCTGAACTCGTACACGCGCGCGGCCAGGGCCCGGGCGCGTGGGCCCCAGGCCGGGTCGTCGGCGAACAACGCGGGATAGTGCACCCGCAGCATGGCCGTGCACGAGCCCGAAGGCACGACCACGGGCCCGGGGTGCGCTTCCAACACCCGGATGGTATGCCGGGCCATGCGGCGGGCTTCATCCCACTGGCCCACATTGAAGGCCGGCTGGCCGCAGCAGGTCAGCCGTGAGGGGATGTGCACGCGCAGGCCCAGATGTTCCAGCACCTGCCGCGCGGCATCCAGCAGGCCGGGCCGAAAGGTCGCGGCCAGGCATACGGGGAACAGATGCGCCGCGGTCGGGGCCGAGGCCTCGGCAGTGGGCATCGTATCACGAGGCCGCGTCGGACGGCTTGTCGTCCGTCGCGGGTTGCGACTGCTCGCTTTCGCCTTGCAGGCCTTCGCGGAAGGCGCGCAAGCCCTTGCCGACCTCGCCCATCACCTGGCTGATGCGGCCCACGCCGAACAGCAACACGATGATGGCCAGAATCAACAGCAGTTCGGGCACGCCCAAGCCACCGATACGCATGACGAACCTCCTACACGGTCAAACTTGCGCTTTGATTGTACCACCGCGAGGCTCAAGCCGCGGTTTGCCAGGGCGGGCCGCTCAGGTACTTGTAGCCGGCGTCGGGCAGCACGGCCACCACCACGCCCTGCTGCAGCGACGCGGCCACCTGCAACGCGGCCCAGGTGATGGCGCCTGCGGACAGGCCCACGAACAGGCCCTCCTCGCGCGCCAGGCGCAACACCGTCGCCTGGGCCGCGGCCGCGGGCACCCGCACCACTTCGTCGGGGAAGGTCGGGTCGTAGATGGCCGGCTTGCGCTGGGCGGAGGGCATGTGCTTGAGTCCTTCGATGCCCTGCTGCCCGTCGGTGGGCTGTACGGCCACGAGGCGCACTTCAGGGCGCACGGCCCGCAGGTACCGCCCGGTGCCCATCAGGGTGCCGCCGGTGCCCGTTCCGGCCACCAGGTGGGTGACGCGGCCGTGGGTTTGGGCCAGAATTTCGGGGCCGGTGGTGCTGTAATGCGCCTGCCAGTTGGCCGGGTTGTCGTACTGGTTGGCCCAGTAAAAGCGGTCGGGGTGCCGAGTGGCCTGCCGTTGCACCCAGGCCATCGCGCCGTCCACGCCCTGGTCGGGGTCGGTGAGCACCAGTTCTGCGCCCAGACCGCGCAAGATGGCGATGCGCTCAGGGCTGGCGTTGGCGGGCATGGCCAGCGTCAGGGGCAGACCCAGCGCGGCGGCGAGGGTGGCGTACGCGATGCCCGTGTTGCCCGAAGTGGCGTCTATCAGGCGGCGGCTCCGCAGCCAGCCCGCGTCCAGCGCGCGGCGCATGATGGCCCACGCGGGGCGGGCCTTGACCGAACCGCTGGCGTTGAACCACTCGGCCTTGACCCAGACCTCCACCGTGGGGGGCAGGTCGCGAGCCAGCCGCCGCAAAGGAATGAGCGGGGTGTGGCCGATATGGGCCTCGATGCCGCCCACTCGCGTGGGCGTGAGCCGGGCAGGAGCGTCGTGCGGGGCAAGGGTCGCAGGAAACATGAGGCACCTCCTGAGCCGAAAGGGGAAAAGAAAAAGCGGCCTCGCCCATCAAAAAACGGTGCGGCCGCTCATACGAGGTCCGCACCGCCGGGGGAAGCCGCTGAAGACGCGCGCCGTTCCGAGGCGACTACGGACCTCGCCTCGGACAACAACAAGCCTGCGCGTGCGTGGTGAAGAAAGCCGATAGAGTCATGGCTGCTCCTAAGGTGCCCTCATTGTACCGCAGGCGCCGCGGATGTCAACCGCGGCGCGAGGCCGGGTGTGTCCCAAGTTGGTGGGAAGGTCAGAGAGCCTGGCTCATAAGGGCCCAGGCCTCTGCCCATGCCTTTTGGCCACCCATCCCCGCACTCCGGAGGGCTAACATGCTCCGTAAGCCTTGGCTTGTCCAGCGTTGCCCTCGCCCCCGA
>WGAK01000100.1 GCA_015494815.1 Anaerolineales bacterium
AAATCCACGCCCAAAAGCCCGCCGGGCAGCAGCATCATCCGGCCCAGGTTGTCCGAATCCCGGTACAGGCCCACGATGCGCAGGGAGTAGGTCTTCCCCGTGCCGGGCACGAACACCTGGATGGTATCGCCCAGGCGCCAGCCGTGCCTGCGGGCCAGGGTGTAGGTCACCGCGACCTCGTCGGTGCGCTGGGGCACTTGCCCCTCGATGAGCATGGCGGAAAACAGGTCCACATCCCCGCCGATGAAGCGGGGGTACATGTCCTCCGTCTCGCCGGGCAGGCGCACGGGCATGCGGGTTTCCCAGGCAAAACGGCTCACCTGGGTGGCCTCCTGCAACGTGCGGGCCAGTTGCTGCGCCTGGTCCTTGCTCGCGGCCCGCAGGGCCACATCGGCCGGCGGCACCAGGCCCAGGCGGGAGGGGTCTTCCACCGCGGCCTGCACCGTGGTGACCATGGCCATGGCCACCATCATGGCCACGGTGACCACCACCATCCCCGCGAAGGTGAGCAGTGTGCGGGAGGGCACGGCCAGCAAATCGGCCAGGCCATGGGCCAGAGGGAAGGGCAGCCGCAGCAGGCGCACCCGCCGCCGACGGGGTGGGAGCATGCCCATGCGCAGCACGGTCACGGTGTCCATTTTGCCCAGGCTGCGCAGGGGCCACGCGGTGGCCAGCCCCACCACCAGCAGCAGGGCCAGCAGCGCCGCGGCCAGCATCCCCGCGGAGGGCAGCACCGGCCCGGCCGCGTAGCGCCGACTCAGGTCCGCGAGCAGCCGCGTCGCGGTCAGCAGGCCCACGGCTTCCCCTACCAGGCTCGCGGCCAGGGCCACGAGCAGGTTTTCCCCTAAGTAGAGGCCGGCAATCTGGCCGTTGGTGAAGCCCACGGCCCGCAACAGCCCGATACGCCGGGCCTGCAACCGGATGGCCGCGGCCACATGGTTCCCCGTGAGGAACCCGGCCAGGAGCCCGGCCATGACCGCGAAGGCCAGCATGAGCACGGCCTGCAGGCGGGTGTCGAAGCCCACCACCTCCCGGATGCGGAGCCAGGTGCTGCCGCTCACCGTGCCCGGCGGGAACGCGGCCAGAATCTCCTTCAGCACGGCCTGGGCCTGCTGGGGATGGCGTATCCGCACGGCCAGGTACCAGCCCTCGGGCGATGCGCCCTGCGCTTCCAGGGCGCGGGCCAGGGTCCCCGGCCCCAGGTAGACCACCGGCGGATTGCAATTGGGGTAGGCGCAGGTCTCCGAGGTGATGAAGGTGCCCACCACGTGCAGCCGCGAAAGCCGTTGGCCCGAAGCCAGTTGCACCGTATCGCCCACGTGGATGCCCAGTTCGCGGGCCAGGTTGGCGTCTAAGTAGATTTCGTCGGCGCGGGCCTGGGGCTCCCGGCCTTCCACCAGCAGCAGGCGGTTGACCGGGGCGTCGGGCACCAGGTCCCGGACGAGCACGGTGGTCTTCTTCCCCGTGGGGGCGAGCAGGGTCATGTACATGCCGGGCATGGGCGGCGAGACCGCGGTCACTTCGGGGTGCTCCCGCACCCGGGCGAGCACTTCGTCCACCCGGGCTTTTTCGGGGGAGAAGTGCAGCCAGATGTGGGCGCCCTGGGTCGCGGTCATGAGCCGGTCGTAGAGGTGAAACCCGGCCGTATACGCGGCCAGCCCTAAGGTCAGGAGCAGGGCCGCGGCCGCGAGCACCAGGAAGAGCAGGGCCCGCTGGGCCTTCCGGTCCCGCAAGTTCGCCTGAATCTGCCGCAAGAGCGCGTGCATGGGGGGCCTCCGGGGGAGTGGTCAGTGGTCAGTGGTCAGTTGTCGGTCGTCAGCGGTCAGTGGTCAGTGGTCAGTGGTCGTTCGTTGATTCGCTCATCCGTCGGATTCCAAAGCGGCGTCGAGCCGCCGCACTCCCAAAATCCGCCTTATCGCTTTACCGCCTTACCGCTCATCCGCCCATTCGCTCTTTCACGCGATGGACAGCAATTCCGCCAGGATGCGGCTCGCGTCGCCCGGTTCGGGCAGGGCCATTTCGGAGACGAAGCGGCCGTCTCGCATGAAGACCACCCGCCGTGCGAAACTGGCCACTTTGGGGGCATGGGTCACCAGCACGATGGTCTGGCCTTCCTGGTGAAACTGACGGAGCAGGTTCAGGACCTCCGTGCCGCTGCGGGTGTCTAAGTTGCCCGTGGGCTCGTCGGCCAGGAGCACGGTGGGGTGGTTGATGAGCGCGCGGGCCAGGGCCACCCGCTGTTGCTCGCCGCCGGAGAGTTGCCCTGGGAACGTGGTTTTCTTGTCGGCCAGGCCCAGGCGTTCCAGGAGGCGGTCCCGCTCCCGGGCCACGTCCACGGGCGCGCGACCGGCCAGCAGGCCCGGCAGGTCCACGTTGTCCGCCACGGTGAGGTTGGGGATGAGGTTGAAGGCCTGGAACACGAAGCCCACGGTGCGCCGACGCAGCACCGCGCGGCGGGATTCGCTCAGCGCGTGCACGGGGTGGCCGTCCACGAAGACTTCGCCTTCGGTGGGCAGGTCCAGCCCCGCGAGCAGGTGCAGCAGGGTGGACTTGCCGCAGCCCGACGGGCCCATCACGGCCACGAATTCGCCGGGTTCGACCTGCAAATCCACGCCCCGCAGCGCATGCACGGCCGCGCCGTTGCTGCGATAGACCTTGTGCAGGTTGTGGGTTTCGATAATGGGCATGGGGGCCTCCTGGGGAGTGGTTAGTGGTTAGTGGTCAGTAGTTAGTAGTTGGTAGTTGGTAGGTGGCGGTCGGGGCGGGGCGGCGGGTCACTGCTCGCCACCCTGTCACTCCTCGCTTCTTGCCCCTGCTCCTTGCTCCCCACGCAAAACGCCTCCTCGCATCGCTCCAGCCATTTCAAGTCGGCCTCCAGGTGGAAGAGCAGGCCTTCGGCCAGCAGGCGGTGCTCATCGTCGCGGGGGCGTTGCAGCAAAGGGGTGAGTTCCGCGATGGACTGCATCAGCGTTTGGCGCTGTTGCCAGATGAGCGCGCACCCATCGGCCAGGCCGCTGCGCCGGGCCAGGAGCAGTTTGAGGAAGAAATCCACCTTGAGCCGGGCCGGCGGAATCTGGGCCTGGGCCAGCCAGGTTTGCAAGGCCTGCCGTCCCTGGTCGGTCAGGGCATACACCTTGCGGTCCGGGAGCAATTCCTGGGGCTGTTTGTGGGACACCACTAGGCCGTCCCGCTCTAAGCGGGCCAGGGTGCTGTAAATCTGGCCGATGTTGACCTGCCAGGTGCCGCCCAGCATGGCCTCGAAGGCCTTTTTGAGGTCGTAACCGTGCCGGGGCCGTTCGGCCAGCAGGCCCAGCAGGGCATAAGTCAGCATAGTACATACTCCATATGTAGTACATGCTAAGTATGTATCAAAACCCCTCCTTTGTCAAGGGGGCGAGAACGAGCAGGGACGGGCAGCGCGCATGCAAAAGTCGCCGAAATCCGTGAACGGGTGCTCTTGGGGTACAGGGCCGGAGGTGACTTTGGGAGCGTGGGCGCTGACACCTGACGCCTGTTCGCTGACCGCTGCCAGGCGGCGAAGCCATCTCCTGCGTGGGCCTGGGCCTCCTGCGAGGCGGCCTGGACTCCTGTCTGACGGCGTCAGGAGATTGCTTCGGGCGCTTCGCGCCCTCGCAACGACACACGCGAGGGTGCCTGCCGCGGACAGTGGGTCGCGCCTGACGTACCTTCCTTGGGCAACATTTGCCCGCATACCCGATCACGCGTGCAGCGCGCCCTTGACAGAGGCAGGGGGCGGGCGTATGATAGGTTCAGGAATTTGAACATGTTACAGGCGGATTTCATGGGCGTGGAAAAGTTGAGCCGCATCTTCAAATTACTGGCCTCGCCCGCGCGGTTGCAACTGCTGCTGACCATCGGCGAGGGCGAGGCTTGCGTATGCGCTTTGCAGGCCCGGTTGGGCTGGCGGCGGGTCTATATCTCCCAGCAACTCATGTTTTTGCGGCGGGGCGGGTTGTTGACCGCGCACCGGCGCGGGCGCTTCGTCTTCTACCGCCTGCGCGACCCCGCGTGGCTGCGCGTCATCCGGCAGGCCGCAGCGGTGGCCGGTATTACGCTGCCCGCGAGGCCCGACCTCCAGGTTCCTGCCGAAAACCCCGCGTTGACGGCTACTTGTTCACCCGTTTACCCACCCTCGGAGGCGACCCCATGAGCCAGGACAAGTTTTCGCATTGGGTGCGTGGCCTGGGCTTCGAGCATTGGAGCACAGGCCAACATATCATTGACGCGACAACCTTCCTCAAGATGCAGGCCCAGGGCCGTGCGGTGTTGCTCGATGTGCGCACCGAGGAAGAGGCCCGCGCCGTGTCCTTCCCCCACGCGCTCCATATTCCGCTGAACGAACTGCCGGACCGCTTCGACGAGGTGCCGCGCGACCGCCTGGTCGCCACCTTTTGCTCCGGGGGTGACCGGGCGGCCATTGCCTACGCGTATTTGCGCGTGCACGGGCATCCGCAAGTGCGCATCCTCAAAGGCGGCTACAGCACCTTGATGCCGGCGTTGATGCCGGGCCATTTGCGTATGCTGCTTCGCGAGGCTTCGGGCGCGGCCTGAGACACCGACTCCTCTCAGCCCATATCGGTCCCGCGCGCCCGCGCGCGGGACCGATGCGATGGTGGTGCCGCGATGTGGATACTCCTGGGCCTTATCTTTGGATTGGCCATCTTGTTTTCCATGCTGGGCCTGGGCGGCGCGATGGTGTACAACCCGCTCATGCTCGCGTTCGGCTACGACTTCAAGACGGTGGTAGCCCCCACGGGATTGCTGCTCAACGGCTTGACCGCCTTCTCGGCGGCGTGGGTCTATTTTCGCCGCGGGCTCATTGACTTCTCGGTGGGTGTTCCGCTGACCGTGGCCGCGGCTCTGGGAGCGCCGGTGGGCGCCTGGTTCGCCCAGTGGGTGCCGACGCGCACATTGTTGCTCGTGTTCGCGGGCGTGGTGGGGCTGACAGGCGCGCATATGCTGCTCCAAAGCCGTCGCCCTGAGGCCGCGGTACGCGTGCGGGGAACCCCCTGGACGCGCGCGCTGCTGGGCTTGATGGTCGGCTCGACCGTGGGGGCCCTGGCGGGGATGTTGGGCATTGGCGGCGGCTTCTTGTTCGTGCCCTTGCTGGTGGCCTTAGGGTATCCCACCAAGGTCGCCGCGGCGACGACGGCTTTGGCCGTGGTGTTTTCCTCGTTTAGCGGCCTGCTGGGACACTGGGCCGTGGGGCATTGGGAGCCGCGGTTGATGCTGGGGGCTTCGGTGGCGGTGGTGGTCGGTTCGCAACTCGGCGCTCGCCTGATGGCTTCGCATCGGCTGCAAAGCCACCATCTGAAGCGGATGTTTGGCGTGGTGCTGTTGCTGATTGCCGCGAAATTCATCCTGGCCTGAGTCGTGGGGTACAATGAAGGCCGGCCTTCGGTCACGCCGAAGGCGGAGGTGTCGTCATGGGCCCCGATTTGTTCGACCACGCCCAGGCCCGAGAGGCCGCCCGCCACCAGCCCTTGGCCGCCAGGCTGCGCCCCCGCACGCTGGACGAGTTCGTGGGGCAGGAGCATCTGGTCGGGCCGGGCAAGCCCTTGCGTCGCGCCATCGAGCAGGGCCGGGGCATCCCCTCGCTGGTTTTGTGGGGGCCGCCGGGCACGGGCAAGACCACCCTGGCGCACCTGCTGGCCCGCTCATGGCGGGCGCACTTCATCGCCCTGTCCGCGGTGCTGGCGGGCAAAGCCGACCTGGTGCGGGCCATCGAAACCGCGCGCGAGCAGCGCAAGTACCACGCCCGGCCCACGGTGTTGTTCGTCGACGAGGTGCACCGCTGGAATAAGGCCCAGCAGGACGCGCTGTTGCCCTTCGTCGAAGACGGCACGCTGATTTTCATCGGCGCGACCACCGAGAACCCGTACTTCGAGGTCATCGCGGCCCTCATCTCCCGCTCGCAGGTGTTCACCCTGCAGCCTTTGCGTCGCGAGCACATTCGCACCCTGCTGACACGCGCCCTTACCGACCCGCGCGGCTACGGCGGTCAGGCCGTGGCGGTGACCGACGACGCGCTGGACTTCCTGGCCCAGGCCGCGGGGGGCGATGCCCGCCGCGCGCTCAACGCCCTGGAGTTGGCCGTGGAAAGCGCGCCCGCGGACGCGCAGGGCCGGCGTCATGTGGACCTGGCCTGGGTGCAGGCCGTGTTGCAGCAGCGGGCCGTGCGTTACGACAAGCGCGGGGACGCGCACTACGACACCATCTCCGCGTTCATCAAGTCGGTGCGCGGCTCGGACCCCGACGCCGCGCTCTACTGGCTGGCCGTGATGCTGGAAGCCGGTGAGGACCCGCGGTTCATCCTGCGACGTTTGCTCATCCTGGCCGCGGAAGACATCGGCCTGGCCGACCCGCAGGCCCTGGTGCACACCGTGGCCGCCGCGCAGGCCTTCGACCGGGTGGGGCTGCCCGAAGGGCGCTATCACCTGGCCCAGGCCACCCTCTACTTAGCCACCGCGCCCAAGTCCAACAGCACCAAGGCCATCTTCGCGGCCCAGGACTTCGTGCGCGAGCACGGGGTCGGGCCGGTTCCGACGCATCTGCAAGACAGCCACCGGGATGGCAAGGCCCTGGGCCACGGCCAGGGCTACCGTTACCCCCACGATGAGCCGGGCCACTTCGTGCGGCAGGTCTATCGCCCCCC
>WGAK01000101.1 GCA_015494815.1 Anaerolineales bacterium
CCGTGGTAGTCGGCGGTGAGGTGGAACACCCGCACGCCGTGGGCGTAGGCCGCGTCTAAGGCGCTCAGGTCGCCGTAGGGCAGGCGCAGCACGACCACCGCCTGGGGGAAGCGCCCGCGCACGGCCTCCAGCAAGGGCGCGAGCGCCGCGGGGTCGGCAGCGGCGACTTCCAGCGCGCGGGGGGTGAAGCCGATGGCCTCCAGGTCTTCGGGGCGGACGACCACGGGCACAATGTGGGGCGTGGGCGCGTCCAGGTGCTTCAGCGCCGCCACGGGCAGCAGGGCTAAAGTGTCCAGTTCCGCGGCCGCGCGGGCCAGGATGCGCGTCAACGCGGGCTGCCCGGCCATGCGGGGCAGCACATCGAAGCCCAAGGGCAGGGGGATGGCGAACACCTGGGGCGACCGGACGGGTTCCCCCTGCGCGTCGAAGGTCAGGAAGGCCGGCCGCGAGCCGATGTCCACTAAGGTGGAGATGTACTCCCGGCCGTGGATGCCGTCGCGGGTCGGGCGGACGATTTCGGACATGTCGGTCCACATCCCATCCCAGCCGGGGCCGCCGAATTTGCCCCGATAACCGGCCCCGCGCACGGGTACCCGGCCCGTGGACGCCTCATAGGCCACGGTATCCACGATTTTGGCGGTGAAATAGGCGTCGCCCAGACGCCGGCGCTCGGGGTTGGGCACGATTTGCACCACATCGGGGTACTGGGTGGTGCAGCGCAGGCAGCCCACGCAATACTGGGGCCGGGGCGCAAAGCCGCCCACCGGCCCAGAGAACACGCCGTAGACGCAAGGGCGGCTGAGGATGACCTCCTTTTGGCCGGGGCCGTAGTGGAAGATTTCCCGCAAGAGCAGCCAGGCCAGGCGGTGCTTCTTCACCTTGACCTGGAACCGCGGCGGCCAGGCTTCGATGTCCGGCGCGTCGCGGGTTTCGATGTGATAGCGGTGGTACAAGGTCTCGGCATGGGACATGGCTCCTCCTAAGGGCAAGGCTTGGGAGCGGACTTAACACAAACAGGCACGCCAGGGCGTGCCCGTACTGTCGTATGCGCATGGCCGCCCCTTCCCAAGGACAAAAGCCAGGACATGGTCCTGGGCCACTGGGCACGCCTTGGCCCATCCGTCGCCGGATGGTTTTCGGCCATGCCCTTTGCCGGGAAGGGAAGAGCGAGGCCCGTGGCCAGGCCTCGGAGGCATCCGCTGAACTGCCCGATTTTCCCCGCCGGGGGTTGCGGGCCAACGCCGTGGGGCTGCCCACGGACATCCGCCCGCCCGGTCGGGTTAGCACTCCCCTCGCGGGGAGGAACCTCCACCTCGTAACCTCGGGCCCTGCACCAGGGCCGAGGTCCAGCCGCTACTCTTCCTATGCGGTTGTCGGCCGCGGAGCACAGCCCCGCGTTGGGGCGCATTGTACCGCGAAGTCCCCAAATGTCAAGCGCGGTACAATCGGCGCGCGGGCGCGGCCGCTTGCCCGGCCCCCGGCCCGACCATTCATCCCCGCCGGGCCACGGCCCAGGAGATGCTCATGTCCTCTGCGGGCTCCGAGCCCACCCTCCGCCTGACGCCTTGGGCCGCGACGGGCTTGTTGTTGGTCACCGCCGCGGTGTGGGGCCTGGCCTTCGTGGCCCAACGCGCAGGCATGGCCTACATCGGGCCCTTCACCTACAACGCGGCCCGCTTCGCCCTGGGTGCCGCGGTGTTGGAAGCCATCCGCCGGTGGCGCGGGGGCCGCGCGTCGCCGACCACCCTCGGCCGCGCAGGCTGGGGCCTGGGACTGCTGGTCTTCGCGGGAGCCTCGCTGCAGCAGGCCGGGCTGGTGTTCACCACCGCGGGCAAAGCCGGGTTCATCACCGGGCTGTATGTGGTGCTGGTGCCCCTCATCGCCACCCTTCGCGGCCAGCGCCAGACGCGCGCGGTGTGGCTGGGCGCGGGGCTCGCGGCCGGTGGCATGTATCTGCTCAGCGCCACGCGCGATTGGCGCCTGGAACTCGGCGACGGGCTGGTGCTGCTGAGCGCGGTCTTTTGGGCGCTGCATGTGCTGGCCGTGGACCATTGGGGGACGCGGCACGACCCTTTGACCCTGGCCGCGCGTCAGTTTTGGGTCGTGGCCGGGCTCAGCGCGCTGGTGGCCCTGGCCGCAGAGCCGCTGTCAGGGGCGGACCTGGTGCGGGCCGGGCCGGCCATCCTCTACGGCGGCCTGGTCTCGGTCGGCGTGGGCTACACCTTGCAAGTGGTGGCGCAGCCCCACGCGGCCCCCGGCCCCGCGGCCATCGTCCTCAGCCTCGAGGCCGTGTTCGCGCTCCTCGGCGGCACGGTCTTGCTGCACGAGCGCCTGACGGGGCGCGGGCTGGTGGGTGCAGGGCTCATGCTGCTGGGGATGCTGGTCGCTCAGCAGGCCGAGGCCCCGAAGCCCACCACCGACCGCGGCGCGGCGTGACACGCGGCCGTTGCGTCGGCCCCGAGCGCCTGCTACAATGAAAATGAGCGACCGGCAACGCCCCACACCCGGCAGGAGAGGACGCCTATGCCAACCCCTGAATATGACCTGCGCTACTGGCAAGCCGCGCTGGACGAACTGGAGACCTATCTCCAAAGCCCGGAGTTGTTCTGGAACCTGGCCGTGACCCCGCCGCCGGGGGGCGCGGCCTATCCGCCGTTGACTTTGGGGAATTTGCTGCTGGCCCGACAGCGCCTGCAACGCCCTCTGCCGCCGGCCATCGAGGCCCAGCGCACCCGCCTGGAGCAGCGCCTGCAAGCCGTGCAGCGTGAGTGGCGGGCCAACTGGCAGCGCAAGGCGCGCAAAGAATTGGAGATGCGGGCTCGCCTGTGGGCGCAATATATGGACGAATGCGCACAAAGCCCGGCCGAAGCCGCGTTCTACGCCAATGAGGTGCGCAATCGGGTGCTGGCCGACCTGCTCACGCGTGAAGGCGAAGCCGACCTGCCCGCGGCCGAAGACCTGCTGGCCTACGCGGACAAGCGTTTGCGGGCCCACTTTCAGCCGGGGGACTTTCTCTGGGAGGCCGACCTGGCTCCCGCCTTCCCGCAGGCGCGCTTTTGGTATCTGTACGGTCGGCCGCGCGAGTGTCGGTGAGCCTCCAAAGCGGCTCTATGCCTTGTCCAGGGCCCCCAGGCGGGGCCCCGTGCGTTGTTCATGGGGACGGACACGGACGCCAGCGATAGACCACCATGTTCTCGCCGCCCAGGGCCGGGGCAAAGGGTGCGCGGGTCCGAAACACGGGCTCGGAACAGCGGTCCAGGTCCGTATACCAGCCCGGGAAGGTCACCAGATAACGCGCGCCTTGCTGCTGCAGATAGGCCGCCAGGGCCGCTTCGTCGTGCAGCCGGGGGATGATCGCGGGGTCCAGCAGGCCGGCCAGGTCGGCCAGGGGTTGGGGCGCGAAATAGCCCAGCGCGCCAATGTCGTGCGCGGCCACCACCGCTTCAGGCGGGATATGCCCGGCCACCCAACGGGCGGTGTCCACCATCTCGCTCTCGATGAAGGCCACATCCCAGGCGTAGGCGCGCGCGCCCAGGGCCAGAAAGCCCAGCGTCAGCCCCACGGCCAGACTGCCCAGGCCAAAGGCCACGCGCCGCCGCACGGCGAGCGACGGCAGCGCGTTCAGCAATCGCTGCGCGCCCCACAGCCCCGCCAGCAGCGCCGCGGGCAACACGGGCATGACATAGCGTCCGTGCTGATAGGCCACGGGCAGACGCCAGGCATAGAGCCCTACATGCAGCCCGGCCCAAAGTCCCACATACCCCAGCCCCAACGGGCCGCGCGATGCGTCGGGCCGCGGCACGCGAGCGTTTGAAGTCGTAAGCGCCTGTCCCACTGTCTCTTCACTGGCTATACGCAGTCGAGAGGCCGACCAACCCGCCAGACCCAGCAACAACGCCGGCCCGGCCGGACCCACCAGGACCGGCAGCAGCACCCGCCCGACGCGCGCCGGCCACGGGGCTTGCCGCAAGGCCGCGTACTCCACCATCTTGGCCGGTCCCGTGGTCGGCCACCACGCGCCGGTCCAATAAGCGTGGAAGCCGCCATAGGCCAGCACGGCCACGAGCACCGGCAGGCCATAACGCCCGGCGCTCTGCCATAGAGAAACGCCCTGCTGTTTGGCTATACGCAGTTCAAGGGCGCGCGCCACCGCGACGGCCCCCAGCAGCAGGCCCTCGGGACGCAGCCACAAGGCCAGCCCCGTAGCCAGACCGGCC
>WGAK01000102.1 GCA_015494815.1 Anaerolineales bacterium
AAACCCGTTTCGACCGTCGCGGGCGGCACGGGGCCGATGGACCACGCGACCCACCAGGCCAGCGCGACCAGCACGCTGCCGCCCATCCACCACCATGTTCGTCTGGGCATCACCACGAAAGCCTCCTTTGCCGACATCACGGCGTCAGTCTACCGGCCCGGCGTCAGGAAACCGTCATGGGTGCCTGACGCTTCCCTGACGGGCCGCGCGTAGACTGAAGGCAACTCTCACGCAGGAGGCGCATCCATGCAATCGAAATCCAAAATGTGGGTCTTGCTGAGCGCGGTGCTGGCGGCCTGCCCGTCCTTCGCGTGCTGTTTGTTCGGCTTTGTGACGCTCACCGGCAGCAGCACCTACGAGGTCAACTCGCAAAGCGGACAGATGCCGCCCAGCATGGGGTTGCTATTCCTGTGCCTTGGGCTGCTGCCCTGGCTGCTGCCCGCGGGGGTGTGGTTCTTCACCCGGCGCAAGGAGGCGGCCATGTAAAAAGCCGGGAGCATGGCCCCGGCCTGAGGTCCCAAAATGCACCCGGCCCGACCGTCTGGTCGGGCCGGCGTGTACATGGCAACGGGCTACTTCTTCTCTTTTTCCTTGCGGCGCTCGTCAATGATTTGCTGCTGAATGTGAGCCGGCACCTGTTCGTAGTGGGAGAACTCCATCTCGAACACGCCCCGGCCGCCCGTGAGCGAGCGTAGGTCGGTTACATAGCGCAACATCTCGGCCAACGGCACCTGGGCCCGGATGATGCTGCGGCCCTTTTCGCTGTCCATGCCTTGCACCCGAGCCCGGCGGGTGTTCAGGTCGCTGAGCACATCGCCCATGTTCTCCTCGGGTACGATGATGCGCACCTGATAGATGGGCTCCAACAGCACCGGCCCCGCGTCCTGGAAGGCCAACTTGAACGCCTCACGCGAGGCGATTTCGAACGCGATGGGCTTGGAGTCCACCGGGTGCTCTTTGCCGTCGAAGACCGCGATTTTGACATTGACCACCGGGTAGCCGGCCAGAATGCCTTCCTTCATCACATTCTTGATGCCCTTCTCGATGGCAGGCTGGAAACTGGACGAAATCGCGCCGCCGAACACCTCCCACACGAAGGTGTAATTCTCATCGGGGTTGGGCTCGACCCGCATGTGCACCTCGGCGAACTGGCCCGCACCGCCGGTCTGCTTCTTGTGGCGATACTTGCCCGTGCCTTTCTTGGTGATGGTTTCGCGATACGGCACCCGCGGGGGTTCGGTGCTCAGGTTGAGTTGGAACTTGCTCCTGGCCTTGCGAATGGCCACATCAATGTGCTGGTCGCCCATGCCCTGCAGGATGGTCTGTTTGGTCGAGCCGTCCTGATACCACGACAGGGTCATATCCTCTTCGCACAGGCGGGTGAGGGTGGGGCCCAGTTTGGTCGAGTCGGACTGGGATTGCGGCACCACCGCGACCCGATAGAGCGCCTCGGGGTATTCGGGCTGCGGCAGCCGCAGCGGATGCCCCTTTTCGGCCAGGGTATCGCCCGTGCCGGTGACATTCAACTTGGGCACGGTACCGATGTCGCCCGCGTGCAGGGCCTTGACGGGGATTTGCTCTTTGCCCCGCATCACATACAGGTTGCCGATGCGCTCCTCGGCCTCCTTTTGCACATTCCACACCCGGGTGTCCACCCGCAGCACGCCCGAGACCACCTTGAGGTAGGTGATTTTGCCCACGAAGGGGTCGGCCGTGGTCTTCCACACATACGCGGCCAGGGGGCCGTCGTCACGCACGGGCAGGGCTTCGGGGCCGTTGGGGCCCTCGGCCTGAATGGGGTCCTTCTCGCCCGGATGCGGCACCAGAGCCACGAAGGCATCCAGCAGGGGCTTGAGGCCGATGCGGGCCTCACCCGCAGCCACAAAGACGGGCACATAGTCCCCCGCGACCATGACGGCCTTGAGGCCGGCCATGATTTCGGCGGGCGTCAGTTCTTCATCCGCGAAGTATTTCTCCAGCAGCGCCTCGTCGCCTTCGGCCGCGGCCTCGATGAGGGTCGTGCGGGCCTCTTCCACCTCGTCGGCCATATCCGCGGGGATGTCGGCCTCGGTGTTGTCACTGCCCAGATAGGCCTTCATGGTGAGCAGGTCCACCACGCCCCGGAAATCGTCGCCCTGCCCGATGGGCAGTTGGACAGGCAAAAAGCGGGCGTCGAAAGTCTCGCGCAGGGCCTGCAGGGTCTTCTCGAAGTTGGCCGTATCGCGGTCCATCTTGTTGATGAGCACCATGCGGGGCACGCGGAACTTGGTGGCGTAATTCCAGGCCACCTCGGTGCCCACGGCAGGGCCCGAGACCGCATCCACCACCACCAGGGCGGCCTCGGACACCCACAGGGCCGAAATCACCTCGCCGACAAAATCGGTGTAGCCCGGCGTGTCCAGCAGGTTGATTTTGTGCTCGCCATACTCCAGCGGAATCACCGCGGTGGAAAGCGACAACCCGCGGCGAATTTCTTCGTCTTCGAAGTCCGAAACCGTGTTGCCGTCGGAGATGGTTCCCATACGCGTGGTGACGCCCAAAAAGAACAGCAAGGCTTCGGTCAAGATGGTTTTGCCCGCGCTGCTGTGCGACACCAGGGCGAGATTGCGGATGGCCTCGGTTGGATATTCTTTCATGGTCACGCTCCTGGGGACAAATCTACCAGGGCCAAGCCCGGAAGCAAGCATAAATCCTTTTTCGGCCCGCGCCTGCGCCAGGCCGACCCTGGGTATTGTACGAAAAGGACGAGAAGTTGTCAAATTCGCGGCCCGAGGTGCGATGCTTACGCGCGCCTCAGGCTCCTCGTGCGGGGTGCGCCGTTCGACGCGCGGGGTGGGGACACCACCCTTCGCGGCCCTCCCCAAGGCGCGGCCTTTACGCTATACTAAAGGCATGACACATGGAACCCTCTTTCCACGCTGGACCGGATGGGTCATGGCCGTGTTCATGCTCCTGGTGGCCTCGGGGCACGGCGGGGGCACGCCGCAGGTGCAGGATGTGCCCGTGGGCGATTTGCGGGCCACGGTATGGACCGCGCCCGACACGCCGCGCGCCGGGCAGGACTTCCATGTCACCGTCGCGCTTTATCGCGCCGGGCAGGAGCACGACCAGGGCGTGGCCGACGCGCAGGTGCAGGTGCGCCTGTTGGGCCCCGCGGGGCAGGTGCTGGAAGCGGCGGCCGAGTTGGCCTCCCAGGTGCCGCCGGTGTACGAGGCCGACCTGACGCTACCCGCCAGCGGCCTCTGGCAGGTGGAAGTGCACATCCAGGCGCCCACGGGCCAGGGCACGCTGACCTTCACGGTGGAGGCTCAGCCCGCGGCGTCGGGCCTGCCCTGGTGGCTGTGGGCCGCGCTGGCGGGGGGTACGGTGGCCGTCCTGGGCGGCTGGTGGCGCCGACGCCGCGCAGCCACCTCATGAGCCCCGGCTCTTCCTCGCGCCGCTGGTGGACCCTGGCGCCGGTGCTGCTGGCCTCGGCGCTCATGGTGCGTTTGGGCTTTTGGCAACTGGACAGGCTGGCCCAACGCCGGGCGGCCAATGCCCAGGCCGAGGCCCGCTGGCGCGCGCCGCGTGTAGACCTCAACACAGCGACATGGCCGGCCGACCCGTCCCAATGGGCATTGCGTGCGGTCCAGGCAAGCGGCCGTTATGCCCCCGACCGCGGGCTGGCGGTCAAAAACCGGGTGTTTCAGGGCCAAACGGGGCTGCATTTGGCCGTGCCCTTGCGCCTGAGCGGCCGCGACGCGTATGTGCTCGTGGTGTTGGGCTGGCTGCCACCTGAGGAGGACGACCCCGCGGGCTGGCGCGCGTACATTCCCGCCGGACGGGTGACGGTGCGCGGTCGGTTGTTCCTGCCCGACGACGGCCCACCGGTCACGCCGGGCCCCGGCTTCCCCCGCCTGTGGTATCGGCTGGACCTGCGCGCGCTGGGCGCCTACCTGGATGCGCCTCTGGCCCCGTGGTACTTGATGGCCGAGCCCGCACCCGACGAGGCGCCCACGGCCAAACCCTTGCGCCAACCCCTGACCCTCACCCTCAGCGAAGGCCCCCACCTGGGCTACGCGGTGCAATGGTTCCTCTTCGCGGCCCTGCTCCCTGGGCTCTGGTGGTGGCAAACGCGCACCCGCGCGAAGCCGGGGGGGTGACTTCCGCCCAAAGTCTACGGCATCCTCGCGAGCCGAGCGCATCCGCCACGCCCGGTTTTGTTTTGTCGCGCCTACGGGCAATAGCGCAATTGTGTTTGTTGCAACGTGCTTTCCGCACCGTTGCCCGCGTCGTCCACGGCTTTGATGTAGAATTCCACAAAGCCATCCTGTTGCTTCATCCAGCCCGCCACTTCTTTGGTGTTGACCGGCACCTCGAAGCCCACCTGGCCGCCCATGGTCGCGTCGTGTACCGGCGCCGTGTGCCAGGCGCTGGGCTTCCCGCCCTTGGGCACGAAGCGGTAGACCAAGGTGATGTTGTCCTGGCTGAT
>WGAK01000103.1 GCA_015494815.1 Anaerolineales bacterium
AGAAGGTCATGCGCAAGCACATTTTGGAAACGGGGCGGCGGGCCGACGGACGCCGCACGGACCAGGTGCGCCCCATTTGGGCCGAGGTGAACATCAGCCCGCGGGCGCACGGGTCGGGGCTGTTCACCCGCGGTGAGACCCAGGTGCTCACCCTGTGCACCCTGGGCACCCCGCGCGAGGCGCAGGAACTGGACAACCTGACGCCTGCCGAGAGCAAGCGCTACATGCACCACTACAACTTCCCGCCCTTCTCCACAGGCGAGGTCAAGCCCCTGCGGGGCGCGTCGCGGCGCGAAATCGGCCACGGCGCGTTGGCCGAGCGGGCCCTGCTGCCCGTCATCCCGCCCGAGGACGAATTCCCCTACACCCTGCGCTTAGTCTCCGAAGTGCTGTCGTCCAACGGCTCGACCTCCATGGCCTCGGTGTGCGGTTCCACCCTGGCCCTGATGGACACCGGCGTGCCCATCAAAGCCCCGGTCGCGGGCATTGCCATGGGCCTCATCAAAGAGGGCGACCGCTATGTGGTGCTGACCGATATCCTGGGCCTGGAAGACATGCTGGGCGACATGGATTTCAAGGTCGCGGGCACCGAGCAGGGCATCACCGCGCTGCAGATGGACATCAAAATTGCGGGCCTGACCCGCGACATCATGGCCCAGGCCCTGGAGCAGGCCCGCGCGGCCCGCTTGCATGTGCTGAGCAAGATGCTGGCCGTGTTGCCCGAACCTCGGCCCGAACTCAAGCCCCATGTCCCCCGCATGATTACCCTCTACATTCCCGTGGACCGCATCGGCGCGGTCATCGGCCCGGGCGGACGGGTGATTCGGGCGCTGCAAGACGAGACGGGCACCAAGATTGACATCATGGAAGACGGCCGCGTGTTCATCGCCGCGGTGGACCAGGCCGGCGCGCAGGAGGCCCAGCGCCGCATCGAGGCTCTGACCGAAGTGCCCGAAGAAGGCCGGGTTTACACGGGCCGGGTGGTGCGCATCACCGACTTTGGCGCCATCGTGGAAATTCTGCCCAACACCAGCGGCATGGTGCACATTTCGCAACTGGCCTCCGGGCGGGTGGAAAAGGTCGAGGATGTGGTCAAGGTCGGTGACGAGATTCAGGTCATGGTGACCAAGATTGACCCCACCACGGGCAAGATTCGCCTGTCGCGGCAGGCCGTGCTGGAAGGCTGGACCCTGGAAGAGGCCCAGGCCAACGACCGCGGCATCAGCGGCCGCGGGGGGCGCTCTTCGGGCGGCCGCGGCCGCGGGGGCGACCGTCGCGGCGGTGGCCGACGGGGAGGCGAGCGTCGCAGCCGCGGCCCGCGCCGGCACGATGGCCCGCGCGGCGAGTGAGCCCGGCGCGGCCTTGGGCCCGGTGCCTCGCGCGAGGCGCCGGGCCTTTTTCGTGGAGGTCTCATGCTGACTTATCGCCAGGGCATCTTGCATCTGGACGGCCGCCCCGTGCCCGACCTGGCCGCGGGGCTGCCGACGCCGTTCTATGCCTACAGCCTGCGCCTGGTGCAACAGCGCGCCGCGGCGTTTCGGCAGGCCTTCCCCGACGCGCTGGTGGCCTTTGCGCTCAAGGCCAACCGCTTTGCGCCGTTGCTGCACGCGTTGGCCCGGGCGGGCCTGGGCGCGGATGTGGTCAGCCTGGGGGAATGGCGTGCGGCCCGGGCCGCGGGCTTCCCGCCGGCGCGCATCGTGGTCAACGGCAACGCGAAAAGCGACGCGCTGCTGCGCGCGTCCATCGCCGCGGGGGCCCACAGCCTCAACCTGGATGCGGTGGAGGAAATCCCCCGGATTGTGGCCGCGGCCCGGGCGGTAGGGCGGCCCGCGCGGGTTGCGCTGCGGCTCAACCCGGGGCTGGACATGCACACGCACCCGCATCTGCAAGTGGCCGCGCCGGGCAGCCACTTCGGCATCCCTCCGGCGCAGTGGGTGGATGCGGCGCGGGCCGTGCAGCAGGCCCGGGAATTGCACCTGGTGGGCCTGCACTTCCACGCCGGCTCGCAACTCACCGCGGCCCAGGACTGGCACGCGTTGGGCCGGGCCGTGCGGGAGGCCGTGCAGCGCTTGCAAGCCGCGGGCGTGACGGTGGACACGGTGAATTGGGGCGGCGGCCTGGGCGTCACCTACACCGACGCGCCGGACCCCACGCCCCAGGACCTGGCTGCGGTGCTGGGGCCTTACCTGGAGGGCCTGGGCGTGCAAGGGCAGGTCTTCGAGCCGGGGCGCTGGCTGGTGGCCCGGGCCGGGGTGCTGGTGGTGCGGGTGGTGCAGGTCAAACACGCGTGGGGGCGACGCTTCGTGGCCGTGGACGGCGGCATGAACGCGTTGCTGCGCCCCGCGCTGTACGGCGCGCGGCATCGGGTGTGGCCGGTGCGGGCTGGTGAGCCGCGGCAGCCGGCCACGGTGGTGGGTCCCAACTGCGAGAGCGCGGATGTGCTGGCGCCCGAAGTCGCGTTGCCCGCGGACCTGGCGCCGGGCGACCTGCTGGCCGTGTTGGACGCGGGCGCGTATGGCGCGAGCATGGCCAACGGCTACAACGCGCGGCCGCTGCCGCGGGAGGTGGTGGTGTTATGATAAAATCATGGGCGAGATTCTATACCTTGTTGTCTGGTTAGGGGCGTCACCTTTTTTACAGGATGGTTTTGAATGGCCAAGGCGATTTCGGTAGATATTCCTCCCACGCTTCCCGAGACGGTAACACCGGATACCCCCTTGGACCAACTCAATCTCAACTGGTCCGAGCGGGATTTGCCCGAACGTGAACGCACAAAGCATGTGCATCGGCTTCATCCCTATCTTGGGAAGTTTATCCCCCAGTTGGTCGAAATTTTTTTGCGGAAATATTTTAAAGCGGGCGACGTTATTTATGACCCCTTTTGCGGGTCCGGCACGACTTTGGTTGAAGCCACGACTTTTGGCGCACACACCATCGGGAGTGACATCGCGGCCTTCAATGTGCTGCTTTCGCGAGTCAAAACCGCGGTTTATGATGTGTCTTTGATGCGTTACGAAGTGTTGGACATCTTGGAGCAGGTGCGTCAGTGGCGAGAGCAGGGACTTTTTCACACTCTACTTGAGTTGCCCGAACACTGGGACCAGGCCAGTGAATATTTACGCCAGTGGTATGCTCCGCGCGCCCTGGAAGAATTGTTGCTTTATCGGGCGTTGATCCCCCGTTATACATATCAGGACCTATTGAAAATTATCCTTTCCCGATCGGCTCGCTCTGCGCGTTTGACCACCCATTTTGACCTGGACTTTCCCAAATCTCCCCAAACCGAGCCGTATTACTGCTATAAACATCGCCGTGTTTGCCAGCCCGTAGGGGAAGCCTTGAAGTTCTTGCAGCGTTATAGTTTGGATACCATTCGCCGTATTGAAGCGTATATGGCTGTGCGCAAACCTGTAGAGGTACAAGTGCTGCATGCCGATGCTCGATCCGTCACTTTGCCCAGGTTGATTGATGGTGTCATTACTTCACCTCCCTATGTAGGCTTAATTGATTATCATGACCAGCATCGCTATGCCTATGAATTACTCGGCCTTCCTCGGGCTGAAGACCTGGAAATCGGCGCGGCCAAAAAAGGAACTTCGCGTAATGCTTTGCAGCGTTACGAGGAGGATATGATTGCGGCCTTTCGCAATACAGCGCGCTTCCTGAAACCCGGCGGTATTGTGGTTGTCGTTGTGCGTGATAGCCGGGGCTTGTACGCTAACATCGCGGCGCAGGCTGGCTTTGAGATATTGGGACATCTTCGGCGGGAAGTCAATCGGCGTACCGGCCGTCGAGCCACAGCCTTCTATGAAGATGTGTTCATTTGGAGGAAATCGTGACCTCTCCGTTGAGTGCTGAAACACGCGCGGCTATCCGAGGGTACCTGGAAGGTTTCATTCGAGGGTTGATTGAGCAACATCGTGCGGTGGACCGGCGCTTGTCGCTTCGTCGCGCGAAGAAGCAAGGGTACTCGTCCAAGGGGGACCTCAAGCCTTTCCATGAGGCTATGTTGCCCGCCGAGTTATTGCGGATGAGTTCGTTCGAGCGTTCGTTTTCGACTCGCCTGGGAACGACATTCGAGGAAGTAGCCCGTTTGGTGGCCCAACAGTCTTTTCCGGTCGTTCGACGGGGTTATCAGACTGTGGGAACCATTGATTTCGCCGCGGACGCAAAAATCGAGGAAATCATCAATCGCCTGCAGCGTTCAGAGGAGCACCCGCGTCCCGACTTTTTGGGATGGATTGACGAAGTCCTGCGCGCCGAGAGTGAAGCGGTGGTACGACGGCGCATTGTCGCGGACCTGTACCTGCAGGATCACGATGGCAATGAATACTTCTTCGAACTCAAATCACCGCGCCCGAATAAAGGCCAGTGTTTGGAAGTTACCCAGCGGCTGCTGCGTGCCCATGCGTTACGGCGGGCTCCTCGGCCGCGTGTACAGGCTTATTATGCAATGGCCTACAATCCCTATGGGGCAACACCGCAGGCTTACGCGCATGCTATCGCCCTTCGATATTTGGACATGGAGCACGAGGTGCTTTTGGGGGCGGCCTTTTGGGACTTCCTGGGTGGTCCTGGCACATACGAGGCAGTGCTGGCGCTTTATCATGAGGTCGGGCGGGCAAACACCAAGGCCTTATTGGATGCTTTACTATTTTCCTGGGATGAGCCGTAAGTTATCTTGGCATACGCCCACCTGAATCAGCGCTCCGCGGCGGTGCTGACCTGGACCTGCACGCTGGCGCGCTCGCGGGTGCCGTCGGGGCGCAGCACCTCGGCCCAGAGGGTGTGGATTCCCCCTTGCAGCGGCCACCAGGCCGTGTAGAGGCCGGCCTCCTGGGCTTGCGTGGGCAGAGGTTGCCGGTCCACGCCCAAGCGCACCGCGGCGGCCGGGCCATACACCGCGGCCTCGATGCGCACGCGCTGCGCGTCCGCGGGCAGGTCGGGGTCCCAGCGGTAGGCGCTGCCGGAGGGAGGATGCAGCAGCACGACACCCGCGGGCCGTGGCGATGCTTCTACCGCGCGAGGCGCCGCGTGGGTCTGCAAATCGCTCCACACCAGCCAGCCGTGAGCCCGAGCCCAGGCTTGGGCTCGGGGCGCGCGCAAGTCCCAGGCCACCGCGGGGATGCGCTGGTCGGGCGGGGTGTCGGCCCGGGCGAGCGCGCCGGTGCGGGCGTCGAGCAGCACGCGGCGAAAGGCCTGGGCGGTGGTGGTGGGCTCGGTGCCGCGCAGGAACCAGGCGGTGTGGGTGCGCGGGCAGGTGGGGGAAGGCAACCGGCCCGTCAGGCTGCACACCTCCACGGCCACCAGGTCCGCCGGCCGGGGGAAGGGTTGGGCCGCGGGGTCCAGGGCGCGGATGAGGGTGTTCCAGATGGGCGCGGCGCCGGTGAGGCCGTCCACCTGGCGCAGGGGGCGGAAGTCGGCGCGGCCGACCCACACGCCGACCACATACCGCTGCGTATAGCCAATCGTCCAGTTGTCGTGAAAGCCCGACGAAGTGCCGGTTTTGACCGCGGCCGGAAGCCCCGTTTCCAACGACGAATAGCGGCCAAAGCCCAGCGCGCGAGCGGTGTCGTCGCTCAGGATGTCGCTGATGAGCCAGGCGACGCGCGGGTCCCACACGGGCCGCGGCGGGGGCGCGGGGGGCTGGTAGACGGGCGCGCCGGTCGCGGCGTCGTACACGGCCTGCACCAGACGCGGCGCGTGATAGCGCCCCTGGTCTGCGAATGCGGTGTAGGCCGCGGTCAGGTCCAGCAGCGGCACCTCCGCGCCGCCCAGGGCCAGCGACAGGTCGTAGGCTTCGGCCGGGCCCAGGTCGAGCCCCAGCGCGGCCGCGCGCGCCAGCGTCCGGGGCAGCCCCACCGCGGCCAGGGTCTGCACCGCGGGGATGTTCAACGACGAGGCCAGAGCCTGCCGCACGGTCACCGGCCCGTGCTCTTGCAGGTCGTAATTCAGGGGAATGTAAGGCTGCCCGTCGCGGGTGCGGAACACGGTGCGCACATCCCACAGCACCGTGGCCTCGGTCCAGCCGGGCGGGTGGTCGGGCTCCAGGGCCAGGGCATAGAGGATGGGCTTGAAGGCCGAACCCGTGGGCCGCGGGCGCACGGCCATGTTGATGGCCCCGTGGATGCCCGTATTGGCGTAGTCCGCGCTGCCCACCAGGGCCAGCACCTGCCCGGTGCGGGCATCCAGCACTACCACCGCAGCGTTGTCCACCGACTTGCCCGCGGCTTGCAGGCGGTTCAGATGGGTTTGGACCGCGGCCTCGGCCCGGCGCTGGATGTCCAGGTCCAGAAAAAGGCGCACCTCCAGCGGGCGGTCCTGGGGCACGCGCCCCGCGCGCTGCTGCGCGGCCAGCCAGGTGAGGGCCATCCACACGGCATGGGGCGCGCGCAGCGGGTAAGGCCGCGGGTTGAACACCAGCGGTTGGGCCAGGGCCTGGTCCCGCTGTTGGGGCGTGATGAAGCCGTGCCGCACCATCAGGTCCAGCACCTGGCGTTGGCGGGCGCGGGCTGCGTCGGGGTGCAGGAAGGGGTCGTAGGCCGCGGGGGCCTGGGGCAGCCCGGCCAGCAGCGCGCATTCGGCCAGGGTGAGGTCCGCGGCCGATTTGCCGAAGAAGGTCTGTGCCGCGGCTTCGACGCCGTAAGCCAGGCCGCCGTAGTAGGTGTGGTTGAGGTAGAGCGCCAGGATGGCGTCCTTGTCCAGAGCGCGGGTCAGGCGCCAGGCCAGCAGGGTCTCGCGCACCTTGCGGCGCAGGGTGCGCGCGTGGCGCTCCGAGGGCGGCAGCAGCAGGTTGCGCACCACTTGCTGGGTGATGGTGCTGCCGCCGGCCACCACCGCGCGGGCGCGCGCGTTAATCCACAAGGCCCGCAGTACGCCGCGCACATCCAGGCCCGGATTGGTGTAGAAGGTGGCATCTTCGACCGCGACGGTGGCGTCTTTGAGGCACGCGGGCAGCGCCTCGGGCGGCAGGGGGACGCGTTGCGCCTGGGCGTCGGCCAGGGTGGTGAACAGCAGCCGGCCCGCGCGGTCGGTCACCCGCACGCTCGTGCTCTGGGGGATGTGCTCCAGCGCGGCGCGCGGGTCGGGCAAGGGGCCTACCCAGGCTCGCCCGACCCCGGCCAGCAAGGCCAGCCCCACCAGCAGGGCCAGGCCGACGCGGCGTCGCCGGTCCCGGCCCCGGCCTGGACGCGCTTCAGCCGTGCCCACGGTCACCTCCCGCGGCGGTCAATCCTCCCCCGTGGGGAGCGCGACCTCGAAGCGGGTGCCTGCGCTGCGGCCGCGCAGGTCCGGCTCTTGGGCCGCAAACGCTTCCGCGGGCCGCACCTGAAAGTCCCCCGGCACCGCGGCGCGGGCGTAGTAGACCACGGTGTAGGTGCCCCGCGGCAGCCACGGGGCCACGAAGACCACCCGGTCGTCGAGCACTTGCCGATGTTCGAAGTACCACAGGCCCCAGCCGTGCCGCCAGAAATCCTCCCAGGTGAAGGCGCGGGTCGGCCGATAGGCCGGATACAGGGCCGGGTCCAGGGGCTCCAGCCCCGCGGGCAGGTAGTCGGTGAGCACCACCTGCCGCAGGGTGTGGCGGGTGTCCACGGTCAGGCGCACCTGCACGATGGCCCCCAGGGGCGCGGCGGCGATGGGCGTGTCGGGGGCCTCGGGGAAGACATAGGCGCGTTGCACCAGGATGCCGTCGGCCCGCGCGGGCAGGTCTTCGGCCGGCAGGGTGAGGGAGAGCCCCTCGGTGTAGTACAGCGTGCCGGGTCCCGCGTCGCGCGCCACGGTCAGGGGGTTGTCTTGTGCAGGCTGCAGCGTGTCCAGGCCCCAGGTGAAGGTCAGCGGTTGGGCGCGGTTTTGCGCGCCGATGTGGCCTGCGGCCACTTCCTGCCCGTTGAGTTCCACGCGGTAGTGGAAGTCGGGCGCGGCTTCGTCGTATTGCCCGGCCCAGCGCACCAACCCGCGCAGCACCAGCGCCTGCACCAACGCGTTGGGCGCGCGCGTGGGCGCGTACATGGTGAGCCAGCGGGCCACATGGTGCAGGTACATGGTGCCGGGCCGGTCTTGCAGCACGGTGTCCAGCGCCAGCCCCGTGAGCCCCAGGTCGGTGCCCAGGCCCCAGGTCGCGCCGGCCGCGCCTTCCCAGTGCGCGCCGGTGGCCGAGAAGGTGAGATGGTTGTCCAGCGCGCGGCGCAGGTCCCCCCGTAGGGTCGAGTCCAGTTGCAGCGCCACCGCGGCTTGCAACAGCCAGGCTTTGCCCACCAGGCTCAGGCGGGGCTCGTCGTGCAGGGTTAGCCAGTGCTGCGCCGCGTGGGGGACCTCCAGGCGGGCCAGGTTCAGCACCGCCAGCGCGGCGTCGTCCACCTGCCAGGGCCAGCGGGCCAGCCAGTTGCCGTTCAGGCGCTCGTCGAGGAAGACCGCGGCTTGTTGGAGCGCATCCTCGGGCACTTCCGCGCCCGCGTCGCGGGCCTCCAGCAGGGCGAACAGCACCCACGCGCTCAGGTCGGGGACACTGCCCGAAGCCGTGTCGGGACAGACGCGCCATCCACCGTCGTAGAACTGGGTTTGCACCAGTGTCTGGACGCCCTGCTCCAGCGCGGCGGCCCAGTTCACGGGTGGGTCGGTCGCAGGGGCGAGGGTTTGCCAGAGGCGGCGTCCTTCGGCCAGCCCGAGCACGCGCATGGCCCACGGCCACGCGCAGGATGTGCGCGGTTCGGCGGGCACCTGATACGCGGCGACCAGGCGGGCCACCAGCGAGCCGTTGAGGGTGACGCGCAGTTGGCCGGTGACCGCGTTGGCCGGTGGGCGCACGATTTGCGTTTCTTGCCCCGGCCCCACCAGCACCCCGGCCGTGCCCACGGCTTCGTTCAGCGTGTAGGCATAGACGGGGATGCCGCCGTCGGGCAGCAGCGTGAGTTCGGGCTGCGTCGCGTCTTGATACGCGCCGGCTTGCGCGGCCACGGTCAGGTCCACCCGTTGGCCGTCCGCGGGGATGTGCAGGGTCCAACGCACCGCGGCCTGGCCGCGCGCGGGCACAGTGGTCGTGGTTTCGGGGGCTTCGTCCAGCCGAGCGCCTTGCACGTTCAAGCGCACCGTGGCCTCGAGGTCCGCGTCGGTGGTGTTGTGCAGCACGGCCTGAATGGTGGCCGCATCGCCGGCGGTGAAGAAGACCGGCGCGTGCAGACGCACGAAGAAGGGGCGCTGCACCCGAATCTGGGCCGTGGCCTGGCCGGCGCGCGTGTCGCGGGTGATGGCGCGGGCGGTCATGACCCAGGTGGTCATGTTGTCGGGCAGGGAGACGCGCACCACCGCGCGGCCGTCGGGGCCGGTGTAGACCCGGCCGCGCCAATACGCGGTATCGCGGTAATTGCGGCGCACGGTGACCACGCCCAACATATCGCCGCCTTTGCCTCCGCCTCCGCCCATGCCGGGACCGGTGGCTTCGTAGGCTTCGGTCAGTCGTTCGTCCATCAGGGTGCCGTCCGCGTACACATCCACCGCGGTGGCCACGCTCAGCGGCTGTCGGGGGTAGAGGGCCTCGAGCAGGTCGAAGGTGTCGGGCAGCAAGTGCAGCAGGGCCTGGTCCACCAGGGCCAGCGAGACCTCCGCGGCCACGGGCTGGCCCGCGGCATCGCGCGTCTCGATGGTGAAGGCCACGGTGTCGCCGGGTTGAGCCTGCTCCCGGTCGGGGGTGACCTGGACCTGCAACCTTTGGGCCGTGCGGTTCACGGGCAGATACGCGGTACCCACCCGATACGCGGCCGCGGTCTCGCCGGGGGGTTTGAGCGCGGTCACGGTGACATACACGCCGGGGGCCATGTCCGCGCGAATGGGCACCTCGAGCACGGTGTTGCTCGGCGTCAGAGGCTGCAGCCAGGCCTGCCGCACCCCCTGGCGCTCGACGGTGACCAGGGCCACGCCGTCGGCGGTGAAGGGCGGCGGTACCAGCACCCGCGCGGTGTCACCGGGTTCATACACCTCCTGGTCGGGGAAGAGCGGCAGCCGGGCCGTGTCGGTGTAGGGCCACAGCAGGGCCTCGGCGCCGACGACCCACACGCGCATACCGGCCTCACGCTCGCGGCCCTGCGCGTCGGTCGTGGTGGCAACGAGGCGATACAGGCCGCCCTGCGGCGGGGTGAAGGTGAAGGTCGCGCGGCCTTGCGCGTCGGTGACCACGGTCGCGGGCGCGTCCACGGCGGTCAGTTCCAGTTCCGACTCCCAACCCCAGCGGCCGTCCGCGTCGCGGCGACGCACCGTGTTCCAGTGCTCCCGAAAGACCTGCACCTCCACCGTTTGGTCGGGTTGGGGCTGGCCGGTGGGTGTGAGGGTCACCAGGTGCACGGTCAGAGGCTCGTCCGCCTGGCCGAGCCAGCCTTCGGTCTTGAGCCCTATCAGCACCTGGCTGCGAACCACCTGCACGGCCGCATCGCCTTCTGCGGTATGGCCGCCGACATCGGTGACCGCGGCCCGCACCAGCACTTCCACATCCTGCCGCGGGTCCCAGGGGGTGAGTAGGGCCTGGGGGTCCAGTTGGATGGCGAAGCGGCCCTGGGCGTCGGTGGTGGTGGTGTGTCGCGGCTGCGCGGCCTCGCGCGCGGCCTGGGCTTCGCAATACCAGCAGCCCCAGGGGAAGTCGTCGCGCACGAAGCCGAAGGTGTAGTCCGCGTAGCGGGCGGGCGGCACGAAGGTGGCGGCGCGGCTTTCGACCCACCAGGTCGCCTGGCCGTGCGCCACCGCGTCCCCCGCGTAATAGGTGGCCTGCACGGTCACGCTCACGGGCCGGTCGGGGGTGACCACCTCGGCCTCAGGGGTGAGTTCCACCTGAAAGACGGGCTTGTGGTAGCGGGCGACGCGAAAGCCGAAGGAGCCCCAGACTTCCCGGTCGGGTGGCGCGTCGGGGTCTTCGGGGTCGGGCACCAGGGTGCCCACCTCCAGCGTGTAATAGCCCGGCGGGGCCGCTTCGGGCAGGGCGAAGCCACCGTCGAAGGTGCCCCACGCGCTCAGGCCCACCCGTTGTTCGGCCACCTGGCCTTCCTCAGAGTAGAGCCAGACATAGACGGGGCCCACCTGCTCGGGCAGGCGATAGTGCAGGTCGTCCACATCCCGCAGCACGCCCCGGAAGTACACCCGCTGGCCCGGCCGGTACAGGGGACGGTCGGTGTACAGCACGGCCTTGCGTTCCACTTCGCGTTGCTGCCACACCCACGACAGGCCGGGCAGCCCGTCCACGCCGGGCGGCATCCAGTCCAGGTCCACGAAGCCGAAGCGGTCGGGGCCCTCGACCACCGCGTAGCGCGGGGCCCGTTCCAGCCCTTCCCAGTGGGCCAGCCCTTGCGCGTCGGTGGTGCCGCGGGCCAGTTCCTGCACGGGCGCGTCCGCGGCGTAGGGCCACGGGCTGTCGGTCGTGTAGAGGGCGACGGAGGTTTGGGCCTGGGCCTGGCCGGTGCGCGGGTCGGTCACCCAGGCCAGCGCGTCGCCCACGCCGGCCTTGAGCACCAGGCGGTCGGAGAACACGGCCAGCAAGAGCGCGTCTTGGTGGCGACCGTACACCTCGGGCCGGAAGTATAGGTTCAGGCAATAGGGGCCGGGGGGCAGCGGCTGGCCGTCGTTCAGGGCTTGCAGGTCCAGCGGGCGGAGCACTTCGGTGTGGCGCGGCTCTTGGGCCAGGTCGAGGGTGGCCTGGAGCACCACTTCGCCGGTGTCGGGGCAGGTGGTGTCGGCCTGGCGCTGGGTTTGGGCCAGAAAATCTTCCACCGGCAGGCGGCGGACCTGCACCGTGAGTTCGTCCATGTTGACGAACGACATCCAGATGCGTTGGGGGCCCTGGGCGGGCAGCAGCGTGGGCTGCGCGGGGTAATACAGACCCAGGGACGGGTCGGGCGTGCCGTTGGTGAAGGTGAACGCGTAGCCTTCGGGCATGGCCCGGCCGTACACATCCCGAATCCCCGCGTCCAGTTCCACGGTGTAGGTGCGGGCCGGCTCCAACAGCCCGATGACCAGGCTTTCGCCCTGGCCGGTGAGATGCCATTGGAAGTCGTCGGGTTGGGGGCGCAGGTGCACCCGGCCGGCCAGGCTGTCCTCGTCCAGGGGGACATTGAAGTGCATCCAGGCCCAGGTCATGGCATACGACGCCTGCTCGCCGGCGCCGGGCTCGGTGACCACGACCCGGGGCGGGCCCGCGATGCGGAAGGTGAGCAGGGTGGTGGCCTCCAGGACGCCGCCGTTTTGGGCGTGCACGGGCGTGGTGAGCACCATCTCATACGCGGCCTCGGCCGTGAAGCGGGCTTGCGGCACCAGCATCAGGCCGCGCGCGTCGTCGTCCCATTGGTAATCGAAGGCGGGCACCGTGGCGTCGGGGGTGATGGCGCGCACCCGCAGCGCCGCGTCCACCTCGGTGGTGCGCATGGGTTGGCTGAACTGCACGAACAGGGCGGTGTCCAGATAGGCCTCGTCCGTGCGGCCGTCCATCACATACGCGTGGGCCGTCAGGGGCGTCACCTGAAAGGTCCAGCGATACGGCTCGGCCAGGGTGGTGCCGTCCTGGGCCGTGACCGCGTCGGCGGGCAAGGTGACCGTGTAGGCCACGCCCGATTGCAGGGGCGCGGCGGGGGTGTAGGTATAGATGTAGGTACTCACCCAGCGGCCCTGGCCGGGGATGGCGGGCTCGAACTGCAAAGGCAGCGGGGTTTCGTCCTCGCGGGCTTGCAGGGGCACGACGGGCCGGTCGAAGACCACGGTGATTTCGCTATCAGGGGCCACATCGGTGCTGTCGGCCGCGGGAAAGGCCTGCACCACTACCAGCGCCCGTTCGGTGTGATAGGCGAAGTGGCGTTGGATGCCCAAGGTGCCGCCTTCCTGGCCGGGCAAATCCGCGTCCAGCACCAGCAGGTAGGTCTCGTTGCGCGCCAGCGGCCGGCGGGGGGTGATGGTCAGGGTGGCCCCGTCCTGGCGCACATCCAGGGGAACCGCCTCCCCTTGGGCCGGGTAGAGGTGCACGAAACCCGACGCGGGGGGCAGC
>WGAK01000104.1 GCA_015494815.1 Anaerolineales bacterium
CCCCAATTTCAACTTCGGCGTGCGTTTCCCGACCGCGGTCACCTACCGGCGCGTCCCCTACTCTCGGGGGGCGGGGTGGGCCTGGATATTTCGCCGACAACCAGCGAAGCCCCCCGGGGAGGCCCTGACCAATTGGCTGCGGCAACCCGCGCCTCGCCCCCATTACCGCAACTGCTGGCAAAAAGGCGCAGGCTATGACTTCGATGTCGTCACCCACCGTACACCGGTCGAGAAAATCCGCTACATCCATGCCAGTCCCGTTCGTGGCGGGCTGATAGACACGCCCGCCGCCCATCCCTGGTCCAGCGCGGCCTTCTACCAGGACCTGCCCACGGTGCCCGCTGTGAGCATCACGCCGTTCTTCGAGGTGTTCCCATGATTCTCCTCAACTTCGCCCACCCTCTCACCGCCGAGCAAAAGGCGCAAATCGAAGCCCTGACCGGCGAGGCCGTCGAACGGGTCATCGCGGTGCCGGTACACTTCGATAATGGGCAACCCTTCTTGCCCCAACTGGAAGCCCTCATGGCCCGGGTGCCCCTGAACGCCGAGGCCTGGCAGACGGCCCGCATTCTGGTCAACCCGCCTTCGCTCAACTTCATCACCGCGTTGCTGTTGGCCGAGTTGCACGGGCGCATGGGGTACTTCCCGCCTATTGTGCGGCTGCGGCCCGTGCCCGGTGCGGTGCCGCCCCGCTATGAAGTGGCCGAAATCTTGAACCTGCAGGCCGTGCGCGAAGAAGCCCGCGCCCGGCGCTATGACGGCGCCTGAGGAGGAGGCATGGCCGCGCCCGAGTTGCTTTCGCTGGTGTTGCCGCTGCGCCTGGTGCGGCCCGCGGAAGCGGACCCACCACGCTGGTGGGGCCGGGCCGTGCACGCCGCGCTGTTGCGCGCCATTCAGGCCCACGACCCCGCGCTGGCCCGCACGTTGCACGATGCGCCCGGCCCGCGTCCGTTTACCGTGTCGTCGCTTTTGGGCCCGCGCCCCGAAGGTCGCCCCACGCCCCAGGCTGTGTACCGGGTGCGTCTGACCGCGCTCAACGCCGCGGTCGCGGCCGTTTTGCTGCACGCGCGGCAGCAGGGCACCCTGGCCCCCGGCCAGCCCTTAACCCTGACCGATTGGCGTTTCGAATGGCTGCCCGACGAGGCAGACCCGAACCTGGACCATAGCCCCTGGCGCGGCGCGACCACCTACGCGGCCTTGAGTGCCGATTTGCTCACCGCGCGTCAGGCCCCCCGGCGCACCTGGGCCTTGATACTGGCCTCGCCCACCACCTTCCACGTGGCCGAAAACCATGTCCCCTTCCCCCTGCCCGTCTGGGTGTTTAGCAGCCTGTGGCGCAAGTGGAACCACTTTGCCCCTGTGGCCTTTCCACCCGAAACCCAGCGCTACGCGGCCGAGGCCGTGGTGGTGTCGCGCTACCGGTTGAGCACCCGCGTGGTGCCCCTCAAGGCCGGCGGTCTGCGGGTGGGGGCCGTGGGCCAGGTAGTCTATCGGGCGCGGGTGTATGACCGCTATTGGATGAGCGTGCTCGAGGTGCTGGCGCGTTTTGCCCGTTTTGCAGGGGTGGGGGTGGGAACCGCTCACGGCTTGGGCCAGGCCCGTTTGGACACGCCTGCCTCGTCGCCCCCGCCCGCGACGTCGGCTTCGTCATCCGGCCCATGATTGTGCATCTGACCGAGCAAGGAGCACAAGCCCGGCTGCGCAACGGCCGGCTGCAAATCTGGAAAGACGACCAGCGGTTGGCCGATGTGCCCCTGCATCCGGTGCGGTTGGTGGTGGTGTGGGGGAACATCGGGCTGACCACGCCCTTGTTGGCCACTTTGGCCGACCGCGGCATCGAGGTCATTTTCCTGACCCGGCGGGGGCGATTTCGGGCCCGGCTGCAGGGTGCGCTCACGCCCCATGTGCAATTGCGCCAGATGCAATATGCCGCCCGGCAGCAGCGTCGGTGGCGGCTGCAGGTGAGCCTGGGGGTGGTGGGAGCCAAGTTGCAACACCAGCGCACTTTGTTGCAACGCCAGCGCCGCCGCGCGACGCAACCCATCCCCAAGGTGGAGGAAGCCTTGCAGGTGCTCGCGCGCAGCCTGGCCGCCTTGCCGCGCAAACAATCGCCCCACGCGGTGCGCGGCCTGGAGGGGGTGGCCGCGCGGGCCTACTTTCGCGCCTGGCGCGACCTGCTGCCCTCCACATGCGCTTTTCAAGGGCGCCGGCGCCGGCCCCCACCCGACCCGGTCAACGCGCTGCTCTCGTTGGGCTACACCCTGTTGGTGCAGCGCGTGCAAAGCGCGGTGCAGGCCGTAGGGCTGGACCCGTATGCCGGTTTTCTGCATCACGATGTGTATGGCCGACCGGCCCTGGCTCTGGACTTAGCCGAGGAATTTCGCCCGGTGGTGGATGGGGTGGTCTTGCGGCTGTGCCGGCAGGGTTTGGTGACGCCCGAATCCTTCGAACCCCAGCCCGACGGTGGCCTGCATTTGAAGGACGAGGGGCTGGCACGCTTTCTGCAGGCCTTCGAGACTCGCCTGGCCCGGGCTTACCGGGCCCCTGGCCGGGAGCAGCGTCGCCCTCTGGCCCAGTGGATGGTGGAGCAAGCCTACCAGTTGGCCCGCCGCTTGCGCAACGGCGAGCCCGGCTTTCAGGGGTTGGGTTTTCGCTGAGGTTGCCATGCCTCCGACGCGGCATTTTTTCGTAGTTACTTACGACATTCCCGACGACCGTCGCCGTTTGCGGGTGGCCCGGTGGCTGGAGCGTTTCGGCACCCGGGTGCAATACAGCGTGTTTGAGATGTATTTGAGTCTGGAAGAATGGCAACAAGTGCGGGCGCGGCTGGAGCGCTGGCTGGTGCCCGGGGAGGACCAGGTGCGCGTCTATCGCCTGTGCGCGGCCTGTCGGCAGCGCATCGAAGTCCTGGGGCGCGGGCAACCCAGCCCGCCACCGGCCACGGTGGTGGTCATTTGAATAATGCAAAGGGCCATTTGCGAAGTTGCGGCAACCCCTGGGCGCGCGGGGGATGAAACCGGGCTTGGGGCGGGGGCTGCCGCAATTTCGATAGTCGAAAACAGCCTGAGGGCTTTTGGCTTGCGAAAGGCGACAAACGGCTGGACAGACGCGCGAGGGGATGGTACAATGAGGCCGCTTCGGCCTTTTCAGCGTCAGGCTTGGGAAGGCTTTGAGAAGCACCAATGCCCGCGAGGGTATTACGACTGCAGCGCCTGCGCGGCCATGCTCACACCGCGGACGACTTTGAGAAGCACCAATGCCCGCGAGGGTATTACGACTATAGTGAAATTGTGTTTGTGAATCAGATGATTATACTC
>WGAK01000105.1 GCA_015494815.1 Anaerolineales bacterium
CGCGGCCAGCGAGCGGCGAAAACGGCGGTTGGTGGGCGTGGGCAGGCCCTGCAGCCCGGGGAACAGGTTGTAGAGCAGGCTGTTGCTGCGTCGGGTGACGACCCGGAGCAGGAAGGAAAAGTGCTCGTCCACCGCCCGCAGTTCGTCCTCACGCAACGAACTCGAGAACATGGTGCGGGCCACCACCTGCAGCGCCAGGCGCATCATCTCGGCCTTGAGGGCCAGGGGACGGCCTTCCCGGGCCAGGGGCTCCCAGCGGCGCACCACATCGTCGGCGATGGTGCGGGCCATGAGCGGCGCCAGGCGGCGCACCGCGGGCCGCACGAACGCGGGTTGCATCAAACGCCGCTGCCGCCGCCAAAACTCGCCCTCGCTGATGAACAGGCCCTCGCCGATGAGCGGTCGGGCCACCTCCAACTGCTGGCCTTTGATATAGCGGCGGGCGTGGGTCTGCAAAATCTGCTTGAGCGCGTCGGGGTCGCGCACCACCCACACCGAGCCGCCGCCCGGAAAGCGCAGTTGGAAGATGTCGCCATATCGGGCGTGCAATTCCAGCAAGCGTTGGTGAAAGGCCGCGCCCCGCAACTGGGCCACATTGCCCAGCAAGGGCCAGGCACGCGGCCCCGGCACGCGGGGCCGGGCCCGACGCGCGGCCGCCGGTTCGGCCAAAGCCATGACCCACCTCCCAGGGGACACGCGGCACCGTCACGACAAGTATACCGCGGCCAAAACACACAACCCGGGCCGTGATGCCCGGGTTGTCAAACGGCTGAGAGGATTGCCCCGGCGTCAATGGCCGGCGGCCACCACTTGGCCGATGAGGTACAGCGCGGGGTAGAAGAACACCCACACCAAGTCCACGAAGTGCCAATACACGGCCACCGCCTCGACGCCCCAGTGCTGCCGGGCCGAAAAATGTCCCCGGCGGCCCAGATGCCACACGGCCAGGATGGCCAGCACGCCGGTCAGCACATGGAAGGCGTGGAAGCCGGTCAGCCCATACACCACCGCGCCGAACGCGCCATCGGTAGGGCGCAGGTGCGGCCCGTCGGGCAGGAACAGCCCCCATTCCCAGCCGACCACGCCCACCAGAAAGGCCGTGCCCAGCACGACGGTCAGCATGGCCGAGCGCAGGAACTCGGGGCGGTCGTCGTGGGCGATGGCGACCTCGGCGCGATTCATGAAGAAACTGCTCACCAGCAGGATGGAAGTGAGCAGCAAGCCTAAGGTCTGGTCCAAGGGGGGACGGGTACCACCCCACAAGTAGAAGCGGGCGGCCAGCAGGCCCGCGAACATGAAACTCTCGGAAATCAAGAACAGCCACAGGCCCCAGCGGTTCACCCGCTCCCGCCGGGCGTAAGGCAGGTCGTGTTCGTGTACCGAGTGCAAGACGGCCATGTCAATGCTCCCCTTGGTCCGCGGGCGCCCACAGGCGCGAGACATGCATGAAGTATTCCAAAATCAGCAGGGCCTTGAGCATGCCCACCAGCAGCAACGGCACCACGGCCCCGCTGGTCACGGCAATGCCATATTCCACCGCGGTGAGGGCGGCCAAACCGCCCAGCACCACCCAACCGCGCAAGTAGGCTGTGCGTCGTTCCATCGGGATGCTCCTCCAGGTCAGTCGTCCGCGGCCGCGGGGCCGTGGGCGAACACCACATACGGCTCGGGGCCGCCGTATTCGTAGGGCTCGCTGACCACCACCACGGGCGCGGGGTAGTTCTCGTCGGGCACGGGCGAGGGCACCTGAAACTCGGGCGAGCGCGAACGCCAGGGGTTGGCCGCAGCCACCTTCCCCCGGAACGCGCTCCACACCAGGTTGAAGGCAAAGATGAGCATCGAGAGGAAAATCACATGCGCGGCAATGGTGACCGCGGTCTGCAAGCCGGCCACGCCCAGAGCCGGGTCATAGTCCACGATGCGCCGCCGCATGCCCCACAGCCCGGCCAGCATCTGCCCCAACGACATGGTCCAAAACGCGGGGGTCATCAGCCAAAAGTGGATTTTGCCCAAAGTCTCGTTGTACATGCGGCCGGTGACTTTGGGGTACCAGTAGTAGATGGCCGCGATGTAAGGGTACACGAACCCGCCGAACATGGTGGCGTGGAAGTGGCCGACAATCCAATAGGTGTCGTGCAAGAACAAATCGGTGCTCACCGTGCCGTTGGGCGGGCCGCTCAGGCCGCCGATGAGGAAGATGGACAGCGCGCCCAGCACGAACAGCATGGGCGTGGGGAAGGTCAACTTCCCGCCCCACATGGTGCCCAGCCAGTTGAAGAATTTGACCCCCGTGGGCACGGCCACCAGCAGCGTGGTCCACATCATGGTCACCCGCATGATGTCGCTCATGCCCGAGGTGAACATGTGATGGCCCCACACCAGAAAGCCCACCAGGGCAATGGCCAGCGACGCCATAGCCACCCACTTGTAGCCAAACAGCGGCTTGCGGGCGAACACGGGCAGCAACTCACTGATGATGCCCAGCCCCGGCAAGATGAACACATACACGGCCGGGTGCGAGTAGAACCAAAACAGATGCTGGAACAACAGCGGCTGGCCCGGCGGCGAGCCCAGCGCCTGCGCGCTCTCGGTGAGGGTGGGCGAGAAGAAGGTCATGCCGAAAACCCGCTCCAGCACCACCAGCACGAAGGACAGGCCGATGAGTTGCGTGGCCGTGAGCGCGATGATGGAAGTCGCCACCATGGACCACACGAAGATGGGCATGCGGAACAGGGTCATGCCCTGGGCCCGCATCCCAAAGGCCGTGGCCAGGATGTTGACCGCGCCCAGGATGGACGAAAAGCCGATGACGAACACGCCCAGGTAAAAGGGGATGGCCCCCGGCATCGTCTGCACGCCCAGGGGCGGGTAGCCGGTCCAGCCCGTTTCCCAGCGCAAGAACAGGGCCAGCACCACCAGCACCACGCCGGGCACATTAATCCAATACGCAAACGCGTTCAGCCGCGGAAAGGCCATGTCGCGTGCGCCGACCATCAGGGGCACCAGATAGTTGGCCATCGCGGCCACGCCGGTCAGAATGCCGGCAATCATCACGATGCCGTGCCAGCCGATGAGGGTGTTGAAGACGGCCGGCTCCAGGAAGTCAATGCCCGGCTTGCTCAACTCGCTGCGGAAAATCAGCGCCACGCTGCCGGCCAGCCCCACCAGCACCAGCGCGGTCACGCCATACTGAATGCCGATGACCTTGTGGTCGTAGTCCACGCTCCAATAGCGCCACCAACGGGGCTTGCCCGGCGGCGCGCCGTGCCGCGGGGGCGCGAAATTCCCCGCCAGCCAGCCCAGCCAATCGGAAACCATGCCCGAGGCCAGCATGAAGCCCAGCACACTGAGCACCGCGGCCCAGGCCAGCGGGCCATCGGCCCGCCAGTCGGTCGCGCCCCAGGCCCGGGCCGTGTACACCCCCAGGGCAAACCCCACGGCCTGGCCGACCAGGCCCCGTACCAATCCGGTGGTCAACACATGGCGCATAACGGCTCTCCTCGTGCACAAGGTGGGTCGCCGGGCGTCATTCGCCCGCTTGCAGCAAAAATTGCACCAGCGCGTCCAGGTCGTCCTCGCTCAGGGCCTGGCCAAAGGTGGCCGGCATCACGGGCGGATACCCGGCCACAATCTTGGCCTGCGGGTCGAGGATGGACTCGCGGATATAAGCCTCGTCCACGGTCACGGTGGTGCCGTCGTCCAGGGTCGTGGTGCGCCCGGCCAGGCCGTTGAGCGACGGCCCCACCTTGGGCGAACCATCCAGCGTGTGGCACGCGGCGCAGTATTGCTGGAAAATCTGCTCGCCCCGGGCTACAGGCGACGCGGCTTGCTGCTGCGCAGCCTGTTGCTCGGCCACCCACGCGTCGAACGCCTCGGGCGAGACCACCCGCACCGGCGCATACATGTTGGCATGGCCCGAACCGCACAGTTCCGCACACCGCACCCGATACTCGCCCTCGGTGCGCGGGGTCACATACGCGTAGGTGGTCATGCCCGGCACCGCGTCCTCTTTGATGCGAAACTCCACCACCCAAAAACTGTGAATCACATCCAGCGAGGTCAACTCGAACTTGACCCGTTGCCCCGTGGGCACCACCAACTCGGGGCTACGGATGTCGTACTCGGGATACACGAAGCCCCACGAGAATTGCTGAGCCTGAACCTGCACGGTCAGGTCCGCGTCGGTGCGGCGCAGGAACAAAAAATCCCGAACGCCCATCGCGCTCAGGCTCAAGACAATGCCCAACGGAATCACGGTCCACAAGAACTCCAACCCGCCGTGGCCGTGAATGGCCGCGCCCGGGGTGTCATCGTCCGCGCGGCGGCGAAAGGCCCACACGCTGTAGACCGCGAAGCCCACCACCAGCGCGAAGATGGCCGCAATGAGGAAAAAGTGCACCCGCAGCAGGCGGTCCACCACCACGCCCTCTTCGCTGGCCAACCGCGGCACGAAGAAGTCGAAGCGGGTGTAAGCCAGCCAGCCCAGCAGCGCGGCCAGCGAGACCACCAATGCCCCGGCACGCAGGAAGTGTTTTCGCATACCCGTCTCCTCGTGACCTGGAAGTACCGGATTGGCCGCTATTATACCAATTGTCATCCAAAATGCAAATCGTTTTGAATGACAAGACGCGCACATAACCCGCGGATTTCCCAAAGCGGCGCCCAGCCTGCGCACCCCAACACCGATTTCGGGCAGGGGAACCCCTTTGGGCCGGGCCACGGCCGCGATACAATAGCCCGTAGCAGCCCCGCCAGACGCCCGCGCCCAAGGTGCGCAGGCAGCGCGGGCAACCCGGCTTTCTCCCCTCCGGCCGAGTCAGGATGCCACGACCATGCGCATTGTGCTCCTCAACCCCGAATACCCCCCCATCGGTGGGGGCGCGGGCAACGCCAGCCGCCACCTGGCCCAGGCCCTGGTGCGCCACGGCCACGCGGTCACCGTGCTCACCGCGCACTGGCGCGACCTGCCCCGCCGCGAAGACGACCGGGGCGTGCAGGTGGTGCGCATCCCCGCGGCGCGACGCCGCGCGGACCGCAGCGGCGCACGCGAGCAGGCCGCGTTCGTGCTGACCGGCCTGGTGCACGCGGCCCGGCTGCTGCGCGCCCAACGGCCGCACGGGGTGCTGGCCTTCTTCGGCGCGCCCAGCGGCATCGTGGCCTGGCTGCTGAAGCCCTGGCTGGGCGTGCCCTATGTGGTGGCCCTGCGCGGCGGGGATGTGCCCGGCTTTCGGCCGTACGACTTCGCGCTCTACCACCGCCTCATCGGGCCCGTGCTACGCCGTGTGTGGCGCGGGGCGGCCGCGGTGGTGGCCAACAGCCACGGCCTGCGTGCGCTGGCCCAGCGCTTCGAGCCCCGGGTGCCCATCCAGGTCATCCCCAACGGCGTGGACGCGACCCGCTTCGCGCCGCCCCCCGCACGCGCCTGGCATCCCCCGCGGCTGCTGTTCGTGGGCCGGGTGGTGTATCAGAAGGGCCTGGATGTGCTGCTGCAAGCCCTGGCCCGGCACACGGCCCGCGACTGGCACCTGACCATCGTGGGGGACGGGCCCTATCGGCCAGCGCTGATGCAGCAGGCCGCCGCGCTGGGACTGCAGACGCGCATCACCTGGGCCGGCTGGCAGCCGCCCGAACGCATGCCCGACTTCTACGCCCAGGCCAACCTGTTCGTCTTCCCATCGCGGCACGAAGGGATGCCCAACGCGGTGTTGGAGGCCATGGCCGCGGGCCTCCCTGCAGTGGCTACACGCATTGCGGGCAACGAGGAACTGGTCACCCCCCAGGTCGGCCGCCTGGTGCCCCCCGACGACCCCGCGGCCCTGGCCGACGCGCTCGCCGCACTGCTGCCCGCAGCCGAGATTCGCCGCCGGATGGGCGCGGCCGCGCGGCAGCGGGTGTTGCAGCACTTCACCTGGGACGCCGCGGCGCGGCGCTATGCCGCGCTGTTGCGCGCGGTATGGGGCGTGGCGTCGTAGCCCATCCCTCGCGGCCCCGGCCGGACGAAGTCTTTCCCCCAACCCAAGGCCACGAGCCCCGCCACGCCCAGCAGCCCCAACCACCCCGCCAGCGGCCACCAGGCCGGACGGTAGGCCCACACCACCGTGTGCTGCCCCGCAGGCACGGGCACGGCCAGCAGCACGTACTCGGCCCGATACACGGGCACCCGCGCGCCGTCCACCGCGGCCTGCCAGCCCGGATAGGCTTGCTCGGCCAGCAGCAGCCAGCCGTCGCGGTCGGTGCGCACGGTCACCACCACCCGGTCGGGCGCGGGGCGCTGCACCTGCACGGGGCCTGCGCCCCGGTCGGCGGGCGACGCCGGAGCCGCGGCCCAGGGCGCGTCGCCCAGGGCCAGGTCCAGCGGAACCGCCTCGACCACCACCTGACGCCCCCAGTCGGGCCCGCCAAGGCCCGCGCGTTGCCACACCTGCGCCCAGGCTTCCTCGGCCGTGGGCACCACCAGCGCCTGGGGGAACCACTGGGCGTAGGGCTCGGGCTGGCGCGGCACCACCCTCCGGCCGTGGAACGCCGCGGGGTCACGCACCACCTCGGCCACCACGGCCATCCGGTCCAACAGCCGTTCGCGCGCGCCCGGCGGCGCGTCGTCCAGGGCCTGCCGCAGGCGGGCGTAGCGGCCCGGTACCAGGGGGTCGAAGTTGTTCCAGGTCGCAGCGTCGTCCAGCAGACGCATGTTGGGCAACCCTACCGCGCGCAGGTCCGACCACGGCCGCGCGGGGCGCAAATCGGCCATGCGGAAGAAATCGTCGAATTTGAACGCGTATTCGTCGTCGAAGGGGAAGTACACCCGGCCCGCGGGCAGGTCCGCCGGCCCCGGCCCGGCGTAGAAGGATGCGGGCACGGTGGGGGTCCAACCCCAATGGCTGATCACCAGGTCGGCCGCCACCCACAGCACCACGGCCCAGGTCCAGAGGATGCGTCGCGGGGTGCCCAGGCGCGGGCACCAGCGGGCCAGCGCGGCCGCGCCCCAGGCCCATACCCCGGTCCAGGCCACCGCGCGGGCCATGGTGACCGCGCGGCCCACGGCCAGCCGCGTGGCCACCGCGCCCAGCACCGCCAGGCCGAGCGCGGCGGCCAGGCTCAAATTCAGCGCGTAGCGGCCGCGCGGCCCCGGCGGGCCCCACGACGCGGCACGCATCCCGGCCAGCAGGGCCAGCGCGAACACCGCGGCCAGGCTCCAGCGGGTGGGCGCCTGAAACATGGCGAAAGTGGGCACATGGTCGTACAGCCAGGGGAACACGGGGGTGTGGCGGCCCAGGGCGAGCAGCAAACTCACGGCCACCACGACCCAGGCCCAGCGGGTCAGCGCCCGCCATGCGGACGCGCGCCACAACCACGGCAAGGTGCTCAGCGCCAGGGCCAGGGGCAACAGGCCCACATACAGCGCGTCTTCGTAATACGCGCCATAGCCCCAATAATCGCCGGTCACGGGCGAGCCGAAGAAGTTGGGCGCCACCAGGCCGAGCAAGCGCCAGGGCCACAGGGAATAAGTGAGGGCGAAGGTACGCTCCACGCCCGCGGCGCGTGCGGAGCGGGCCAGGTATTCGGCCGTGGGCACCACCTGGGGCGCGGTGAGCAGCAGGGTGAG
>WGAK01000106.1 GCA_015494815.1 Anaerolineales bacterium
ATGTGAATCCCGACGACTATTGGGTGGACGACATCGCCTGGGTCCCCAGCCACAATGCCTTAGCCGTGACCATCAACCGGTGGGATGCCTGGGGCTATGTGTTGCTGGACGCGGCCACGGGGCAGACGCTGTGGAAGGCCGACTCGCCGGGCGCGGTGGACGACAATCAATACCCTATGGTGTTGTGGAACCCCGCGACCGACGAGTTGATTACCAATACGACCAACCTGTTCTTGCAGCGTTACGCCCTGCCCGACATGCGCGATTTGGGGCGCTGGAAGCCCCTGGAAGGCGACACGTGCTGCTTTTTCTTCAACATGCAGCGCACCAATCAGCGTGTGTTCGCAGTGGGGCGTGAGGCCTATGTCACCCACTACATTTTGGTGTCGTGGCCCCTGGACGGGCAGGCCGGGCAACGGGTGGAATTGCCCTTGAGCAGCAACGGCTACATCCAGGACCTGGCGGTCAACGACCAAAATCAAGTGGCCATTGCCTACTGGGCCCGTTTTGCCGAGACCGAGGAGGACACGAGCCGGGGCAGTGTGTGGATTTTTGACGCGACCACGGGCCAGCAAGTGACCCAGATTCGCCGGGAATATGACTTCCCCGAGCAGGTGGAATGGGTGCAGGGCCAGGGATGGCTGGTTGCGTGGACGAACGGCGAGGTCGTGTTGTATTCCACCGATGGGCAGCCCCTCGAACGGATCAATGAGGATACTTCCATCCAGGTGCGGGGTGTGAGCGCCTCGGAGGATGGCACGCAAATCGCGATTTTCGGAAGTACTTGGGTAGGAGAAGAAACCGTCCGCTCCTTTCTCCATCTGTGGCAATGGAAGTGAGCCGCGTCAGGTGCCTGGCGCTTGCGGGGTGCGTGCAGAAGTTGCGAAATCCGCGCGCGGGCGGCTTTGGGATGCGGCATCTGGGTGTTGCTTTGGAACCAAAGCGGTGTTGAGCCACCGCAGGCCCAAATTCGGCCACGCCGGTAGGGGCGCACGCCGTGCGCCCCTACCGGGCGCTGCGCGCCCTCGCAACGACACATGCGAGGATGCCTGCCGCGACAGTAGGTCGCACCTGACATACCCCCTTCGGCAACATGTGCGCGCAGCGGGGCGCGGTGACCTTGCATTTTGCGTCGCGTTTGGTACAATTGAGGCGGCGCTGGGGGCTCGTCTAAGCGGCAGGACAGCGGACTTTGGATCCGTATGTGGTGGTTCGAGTCCACCGCCCCCAGCCAAGGCCCCCGTTTGGGGGCCTTTTGTTTACCCACGCGGAGGTGCTTATGTATACCGTGGCCGTGCGTCGGGATTTCATCGCCCAGCACTACCTCATTGGCGGCGATTGGGGCCCCGAAAACGACTTGCATTCGCATCACTATGTGGTGGAGGTGCGGCTCGAGGGTCCCACGCTGGACGAGCACGGATACCTGGTGGACATCGTGGCCATCGAGCAGGCCCTGGACGCCCTGGTGGCGCGCTACCGTGACCACACGCTCAACGACTTGCCCGAATTCGCGGGCCTCAACCCCAGTCTGGAGCATTTTGCCCGCCTTTGGGCGCAAGCCCTGGTCGAGCGTCTGGCCTTGCCCACGGTGCAGCGCCTGACCGTGGTGTTGTGGGAACATGCCCAGGCCTGGGCCGCGTATACCTGGGAGCGTCCCGCGGCTTGAGTCCGCCATGCGCATTGGCCTCATCCTCTACGGAAGCCTGGGCATCCTCTCGGGCGGGTATCTGTACGACCGCTACCTGGTGGCGCATTTGCAGGCTCTGGGCGCGCAGGTGCAGGTGTTCGCGTTGCCCTGGCGTCACTATGCCGCCCACCTGGGCGACAACGTGCGGCGGGCCTGGCGCGAAACGCTGCGCCGCGCGCAGGTGAACCTCTGGCTGCAGGACGAACTCAACCATCCCTCGTTGTTCGCGCTCAACCGTGCCCTGGCCCGCTGGCATCCGCGCGTGCCGCGGGTGGCCATCGTGCATCACCTGCGCGTGCAAGAGCAGCATCCGCCGCCGTTGCGCGGGCTGTATCGCGTGGTCGAGCGCGCCTACCTGCGCACCCTGACCGCCGCGCTGTACAACAGCCGCACCACCCAGGACGCGGTCACGGCCCTGCGAGGCGCCCCCCTGCCGGGCATGGTGGCCTATCCGGGCAAGGACCACGTGCCCGCGCCGCGGCTTGCGCCTGCCTGGCTGCAGCAGCGCGCCCACGAGGGTGGCCCGCTGCGGGTGCTGGCCGTAGGCAACCTCATCCCCCGCAAGGGCCTGCATCATCTGCTGGACGCCGTGCGGCGGCTGCCCCCCGGCCTGGTGCAGGTGGACATCGTCGGCCGCGAGGACGCCGCGCCGCGCTATGCCCGCCGCCTGCGCCGTCGGGCCGCGGCCTGGGGCCTGGCCGTGCGTTTTCACGGCCGTCTGGATGCGGACGCACTGGCCCGACGCTATCGTCAGGCTCAGGTCTTTGCCCTCCCGTCGCAGCACGAGGGCTACGGCATCGTGTTCGCCGAGGCGCTGGGTTTCGGCCTCCCCGTGCTGGCCGGGCGCGGGGGCGCGGTGGGGGAAATCGTGACTTCGGGCCGGGAAGGCGTGCTGGTGGCCCCCGACGATGTGCACGCCCTGGCCGCGGCTTTGCGGGCCTGGGCCACCGACCGCGACCTGCTGGCGCGGCAGGCCGTGGCCGCCCGTCGGCGTTACGAGCAGTTGCCCACCTGGGAGGCCAGTATGACGCGCGCGGCCCGCTGGCTGCTCATGCTGCCGAAGACCGGCCCCCAGGGATGACAAAACGCCCCCGGGTTGCCACCCCAGGGCGTTGGCGCTTGTCTCCCGGCTTCCTGCCGATTCTCAGGTGCCTTCTTCCCACGAGTGCAGATAGCGCTCTTGCTCTTCGGTCAGCGTGTCAATGCGCACGCCCATGGCATCCAGTTTGAGCCGGGCGATGTTCAGGTCAATTTCACGCGGCACCGAATAAACCTGGGGCTTCAGGTCCGCGGCGTGCTTCACTAAGTATTCCGCGCTCAGGGCCTGGTTGGCGAAGGACATGTCCATCACACTTGCGGGATGCCCCTCGGCCGCGGCCAGGTTGAGCAAACGCCCTTCGGCCAGCAAGTAGATACGCCGGCCGTCGGGCAGGGTGTACTCGTCCACGAAGGGCCGCACCCGGCGCTTGCGTTCGGCCATTTCTTCCAGCGCGGGGATGTTGATTTCCACATTGAAGTGGCCCGAATTGGCCACCATCGCGCCGTCTTTCATCACCTCGAAGTGGGCGCGGTCGAGGACATGCAAATCGCCCGTGACCGTGATGAACACATCGCCCTCGCGCGCGGCCTCGGTCATGGGCATGACCCGGTAGCCGTCCATCGCGGCCTCCAAGGCCTTGAGCGGGTCCACCTCGGTGACGATGACCTGCGCACCCATGCCGCGGGCTCGCATGGCCACGCCCCGTCCGCACCAGCCATAGCCCGAGACCACCACCGTGCGCCCGGCCAGCAGGATGTTGGTGGCCCGCAGCAGGCCGTCAATGGTGGATTGGCCCGTGCCGTAGCGGTTGTCGAACAGGTGCTTGGTGAGCGCGTCGTTGACCGCGATGACGGGGTAGGCCAGCGCACCGTCCGCGGCCATGGCCCGCAGCCGGATGACGCCCGTGGTGGTTTCCTCGGTGCCGCCGATGATGTGGGGCAGCAGGTCGCGGCGCTCTTTGTGCAGGGTGCTCACCAGGTCTGCGCCGTCGTCCATGGTGATGTGGGGCGCGGTGTCTAAGGCGGCGCGCAGGTGGCTGTAGTAGGTCTCGGTGTCCTCGCCTTTGATGGCGAACACGGGGATGTCGTAGTGCTTGACCAGGGCCGCGGCCACATCGTCCTGGGTCGAGAGGGGGTTGGACGCGGTCAGCACCACCTCCGCGCCGCCGGCCTTGAGGGTACGCATCAGATTGGCCGTTTCGGTGGTCACATGCAGGCACGCGGCAATGCGCTTGCCGGCCAGGGGCTTTTCCTGGGCAAAACGCTCGCGAATCATGCGCAGGACGGGCATGTCCCGGTCGGCCCATTCGATGCGCAGTTTGCCGTCATCGGCCAGGCTGAGGTCTTTGACATGGTACTTCATGGGAGGGCTCCTGGGGGGTAGAGGTTGGTGGTTGGTGGTTGGTGGTTAGAGGTTAGTGGTTGGTAGTTGGTGGTTGGCTGGGGTTGGGGAAGGGGCTGGCCGAAGGCCTCCTGATAGCGGGCCGCGAAGGCTTCCCACGAGAAGGTGTGCGATTGCGGCCCGCGCGCCTCGACGCAAAAAGCCGCCGCCACCGCGCCCATACGCCCGGCCACGCCGGGGTCGAAGCCCAGCAGCAGGCCCTTGAGAAAGCCGCCGCGATACGCGTCGCCGGCGCCGGTGGGGTCGGCCATGTGCCGCAGCGGCGCAATGGGAATGTGGTGCACCTGGCCGTCGGTATAGACGGTGGAACCCAACTCGCCCTTGGTCACCACCACCAGGTCGGCTTGCGCCCGAACCGCGGCCAGGTCCCAGCCGGTTTTTTGCTGCACAATGCCGAACTCGAACTCGTTGAAACATACGGCCCGCGCGCCCGCGATGCCTTCCCGAAGGTCGTCCCCCGAGAGACGCACCACTTGCTGGCCGGGGTCGTAGCAAAAGGCCACGCCCATAGCCTTGGCCTCGCGCACCCGTTTGCGCATGGTTTCGGGGTCTTCGGGGGAAACGACCACGATGTCGGGCCGCTGGGGCAGGTCGAACAGAGACAACTCGCGGGCATGGCTCATGGCGCCCGGATGAAAAATGCCCAGTTGCGATTGGCGCAGGTCGGTGACGCCGAAGAAGGCCGCGGTGTGCTCGCCGGGAATGACCCGCACGGCTGTGGTGTCCACGCCGTGCTCTTCGAGCCAGGCGCGATAGTCGCCGAAGTCCTCGCCCACCGCGGCCAGGATTTGCGGCCGCTCGCCCAGCAAGGCCAGGGTGTAGGCGATGTTGGGCGCGGTGCCGCCCCGCCGGCGCACCATGCCGTCCACCAAAAAGGACAGGGCAAAGGGCTCGTCGTGCTGCCGGGGCAAGAAGTCGTGGAAATCGCCCGGAACACGCATCAAATAGTCGAACGCGACGGAGCCGGAGATGACCACGCGAGGC
>WGAK01000107.1 GCA_015494815.1 Anaerolineales bacterium
ACCTGGCAGGCCCAAACCTTTCTGCCGCCGGGGGTAGATGAAGCCTTTTGCAGCACCCAAAACCCCCATGTGTGGGCCGCGGGCCAGGGCGCGCTGCTCACCTTGTGCCCGCATCGCACCGAGCCCTTTGGGCAGCAGGTGTGGGTGACCCGCTGGGAGGACGATGCCCTGGCCGAAGCCGTGCCCGTGGACGCGCCCCCGGCCTGGGATGCGTCGCTGGCTTTTCCGACGCCCAAGCAGGGCTTCCTGGCCGTGTATCCCGATGCGGCCGAGGGCGACCCGCCCTATCGCACCCTGCTGTACGCCTCGGCCGACGGCGGGCGCACCTGGACCGCGGTGGGCGAGACCTTCTGGCGGGGCACCTTCTCGTGGCTGCCCGACGGACAAGGATGGGCCCTGGCCGACAACGGCCGCGAAGTGCGGGTGGTCCAAACCTCCAGCCGGGGCGCATCGTGGACGCTGCTGCCCGAACCGCGGCTGGTCCCCGCACCATAGCCCCGAGGCCCAACCTCCCCTGGCGGGGTGGGGGTATAATGAAGGCCCGCGACGGCCCTGAGCCGGACGCGGGCCATTTCTTCCTGCACACAGGAGGCCAAGGGCATGACTCGACGCATTCGTATCGGCGACCGCTGGGTAGGCGAAGGCCAGCCGACCTACATCGTGGCCGAAATCGGCATCAACCACAACGGCGACCTGGAACTGGCCAAGCGCATGATTGACGCCGCGGTGTGGGCCGGGGTGGACGCGGTCAAATTCCAAAAACGCACCCCCGAAATCGCCACGCCCAAAGACATGTGGAATAAAATGCGCGAAACCCCCTGGGGCTACATCCCCTATATCGAATACCGGCGCAAGGTCGAGTTTGGCGCGGACGAATACCGCGAAATTGACCGCTATTGCCGCGAGCGGGGCATCACCTGGTTCGCGTCGGTGTGGGATGAGCCCTCGGTGGAGTTTCTGGAGGCCTTCGACATCCCCGTCTACAAGATTCCTTCCGCGGCCCTGACCGACCACGGCTTGCTGCGCCGGGCGCGGGCCACGGGCAAGCCGGTGGTGCTCTCCACGGGCATGTCCACGATGGACGAGATTCGGGCCGCGGTCGAGGTGTTGGGCACCGACGATTTGCTCCTGATGCACACCACCAGCACCTACCCCGCGGACCCCGCGGAACTCAACCTGCGCATGATTCAAACCCTGGCGCGCGAATTCCCCCAGGTGCCCATCGGCTACTCGGGCCATGAGGTGGGGCTGGTGACCACTGCGGTGGCGGTGGCCCTGGGCGCGGTGATGGTCGAGCGCCACTTCACCCTCGACCGGGCCATGTGGGGCAGCGACCAGGCCGCGTCGGTGGAGCCGGGCGGCATGGCCAAGTTGGTCAAATACATCCGGGTGACGGAGCAAGCCCTGGGCGATGGTGTCAAGCGGGTGTACGATTCGGAACTCCCGGCCATGCGCAAGTTGCGGCGCTACATCACCAACCCCCATGTGCGCTTCCAGCAGAAAGGGGGCTGAGGCGGCGGCCGCATGCAGAGGCGACGAGCAGGCGCGGCGATGAGGCCGGTGGCGCGCTGGGGCGTGCGGCTCGCGGGCGGCCTGGTGCTGCTGGCCGTGCTGGGCGCGTATGCGGAAGTCACCTTGCGGGGCCGGGCGCGCATCGTGTCGCTTGAGACGGTGCCCGCGCGACCTGTGGCCATCGTCTTCGGCGCGGCGGTGTATCGCGACGGCCGGCCCAGCCCTGTGCTGGCCGACCGGGTGGCTACGGCCGTGGCGTTGTACCAGGCCGGGCGGGTGCGCGGGCTGCTGTTGAGCGGCGACAATCGCTTTGCCGACTACAACGAGCCCGCGGCCATGGCCGAACTGGCCCGCGCGGCCGGTGTGCCCGCGGACGCGCTCATGCTGGACTACGCCGGACGCCGCACCTTCGACACTTGCTGGCGCGCCTACCACATCTTTGGCGTGCGGCAGGCCGTGCTGGTCACCCAGCGCTTCCACCTGCCCCGGGCGTTGTATCTGTGCCGGGCCGTGGGCCTCGACGCGGTGGGCGTGCCCGCGGACCGGCGGCCGTATCGGGGCGCGTGGTGGTTCGGCGGTGTGCGCGAAACCGTGGCCCGGCTGCGCGCCTGGTGGGATGTGCACATCCTGCCCCCATCGGTGGTGGGCGGCGCGCCCGTGCCGTGGCCCGGCCTGACCTCCCCGACCGCGGAGGTGGCGCCGTGAGCCTGCGCTCCAAATGGCTGACCTGGCACGACCGGCGGCGTTTGGCCGCGCTGAACCGCACCCTGGCCGCGGCCGCGCCTCGGGCGCAAGGCCCGGCCGTGGTGTTCTTCAACGCGTCCGCGCGGCTGTGGGGGCTGAGCCAAAACGCGGCCTTTCAGTGGCTCACCGCCTGGAGCCTGCGCCTGCGTGGGGTGCCCGTGGTGCAACTGGTGTGCGCGGCCGGCCTGCCCCGCTGCGTGCTGGCCGCGGCCCGCGACGGCGGCCAGGCACCCCCGCCGTGCCGAATGTGCCGCGCCCAGTCGGCCCGCCTGTATCGGGCCTGGCCCACGGTGCCCCTGCCGCCCACCGCGCCCCTGCCCGGCGTGCACACCGCGCCGCTGCCCGACCTGCTGGCGTGGGAACACGACGGCCTTCCCTTGGGCGACCTCATCACGCCCGCGCTGCGCTGGGCCTTGCGCCGCCACACCCTGCCCGACGACCCGCGCACGCGCGCGCTGGCGCGGGCCTTCCTGCAAGGCGCCTGGGCCACCGCACAGGCCTTTCGGTCCGTGCTGGCGCGGCAACGCCCGCGCGCGGTGGTGGTTTTCAACGGCCAGTTCTACCCCGAGGCCACGGTGGCCTACCTGGCCCGGGCCGCGGGGGTGCGCACCGTGACCCACGAGGTGGGCCTGCGCCCGCTGACGGGCTTCTTCACCACGGGCGAGGCCACGGCCTACCCCATCCGCATCCCCCCCGATTTTCGCCTGAGCCCCCGGCAGCAAGCCCGACTGGACGCTTACCTCAGCCGCCGCTTTCAGGGCGACTTCAGCATGGCCGGGGTGCGTTTCTGGCCCCACATGCAGGGGTTGGATGACGCGTTTTGGGGCCGGGCCCGCCGGTTTCGGGCCATCGTGCCCGTGTTCACCAATGTGGTGTTCGACACCAGCCAGAAGCACGCCCATGTGCTCTTCCCGCACATGTTCGCCTGGCTCGACGGGTTGGCCGAGGTCATGCAGCGGCATCCCGAGGTACTGTTCGTGCTGCGCGCCCATCCCGACGAGCATCGCCCCGGCAAGGCCGCGGCCGAGAGCGTGCGCGATTGGGTGCGCCGCCGGGGCCTGGACGCCCGGCCCAATGTGTTGTTCGTGGATTCGGACCAGTACCTCAGTTCCTACGAACTCATCACCCACAGCAAAGTGGTCTTGATTTACAATTCCACCATCGGCCTGGAGGCCGTGCTGCTGGGCAAGCCCGTGCTGGCCGCGGCTGCGGCGCGCTTCACGGCTTATCCTATCGTGTATTTGCCCGCCAGCCCCGCGGCTTACTGGCAGCAGTTGGAAGACTTCTTGACCGCGGAGCAGGTGCCCTTGCCGCCCGAGTTTCGGGAGCACGCGCGGCGGTTCCTGTACTACCAACTGTACAAGGTCTCGCTGCCCTTCGACCGCTGGGTCGAGCCGCATCCCCTGGCTCGGGGGTATGTGCGGCTGCGGGCCTTCGCCCCCGAGAGCCTGCGGCCCGACGCGTCGCCCACCGTGGCCGCGTTGCACCGTGGGTTGTTGGAAGGCGGCGAGTTTGTGCTGGAGCCGGAGCCCGAGGAGTAAGCCATGCGTCTCACCCCCCGCCGTTTGCGTTCGTGGGCCCAGCAATATGTGGCCGAAAAGCGCCGGGATTTGAACTTGCTGGCCGTGTATCTCACCGGTTCGCTGCTGCACGAGGAACCGCTGTTCGGGGGCACCACCGACATTGACCTGGTGTGCGTGTACAACCTGGCCCCGGCGGTGGAGACCGAGGTACGCCCCCTGCCGGGCGGCGTGCATCTGCACATTCGCCACTGGCCCCGCGAGCGCCTGGAGCCGCCCCGCAAATTGCGACGTGACCCCTGGCTGGGCCACGAAGTGTATTATGCCCAGCCGCTGTACGACCCGCAGCATTTTCTGGACTTCGTGCAGTCGGGCGCGCGCAGCCGTTTCCATCAGCCCGAGGTCGCCGCGCGGCGGGCGTGGGACTTGCTGGAGGCCGCGCGCGCGACCTGGGCCCGGCTGAGCATGGCCGAGGACCCGCTGGCCCCGGCCGCGGTGCTGGACTATCTGGACGCGGTTCAGCGGGCCATGCACATCCCCGCGACGCTGCGCGGGCAGGTGTTGCCCCGCCGCCGGGCCGCGGTGCTGTGGCGGGCCGAGGCGGTCGCGGCCGGGCATCCCGAATGGGTGGCCGCGTGGCTGCAGGCGTTGGCCGCGCCGGGTCTGTCGCCCGAGGCCCTGCACGCGGCGCTGGAGCCATGGGCTGCCGCGCGGCAGGCGGCCGCGGCGCGGGCCGAGGCCGACCCCGACCTGCACCCCGCGCGCACCGCGTATTATCGGGCCGGCATCGAGGCGTTGCTGGCCGCGGAGCCGCCGACCCAGGCCGTGGGCTTGCTGTTGGAGACCTGGGCGCAGGCCGTGCACGCGCTCACGCCGGCCCCGCCGGAGGTGCGTTCCCCCTGGGAAGCCACCCTGCGCGCCTGGGGCTGGGAGGATGTGCCCCGTCGCCTGGACGCGCTGGACCGCTGGCTCGACAGCCTGGAGGCGTTCGTCGAATCATGGATGCAGGCCCGCGGCGTGCAGTTGTGACCCGGCCCGCGTTCTGGGTGGGCCCGTGGCCCATTGCCGGGCGGGTGATTCTGGCGCCGATGGACGGCGTGACCGACCCGCCTTTTCGCGGGCTGGGGCGGATGTTGGGCTCGGCCATCGCCTACACCGAGTTCATCCACGCGGTGGACATCTTGCAGCGCCCGGGCTGGGTGTGGCAACGCTTGCGCCTGCGGGCCTGGGAGCGCCCCGTTTTCGTCCAGATTTACGGCCATACGGTAAACATGCTGGTAGCGGCCGCGCAGCGGGTGCAAGAAGTGGGCCCCGCGGCCGTGGACATCAACATGGGCTGCCCGGACCCGCGCATTGCCGGCCGGGGCGCGGGCGCGGGGCTGTTGCGCACGCCCATCAAGGTGGCCCGGCTGTTCCGCCGCCTGCGTCGCGCGCTGGACATCCCCGTGACGGCCAAGATTCGCCTGGGGTGGGACGAGACCTGCCGCAATCATCGGCTCATCGCGCGCGTCCTGGAAGAGAGCGGCGCCGCGCTCATCGCGGTCCACGGCCGCACCCGGGCCCAGGGCTATCGGGGCCGCGCGGATTGGGACGCCATCGCGGAGGTGGTGGACGCGGTCTCGGTGCCGGTGGTGGCCAACGGCGATGTGCGCCGGGCCGCGGACATCGCCCGCCTGCTGCGCCACACCCGCGCGGCCGCGGTGATGATTGGCCGCGGGGCCATGGACAACCCCTGGCTGCTGCAAGGCCGCGACCGGGAGGATGTGCCGCGAACCGAGGTGTGGGCCGTGCTCCGGGCCCATTTGCAGGCCAACCTGGCGCATTACGGCCCTGAGCGGGGGCTGGTGCTGTTTCGGAAGTTCGCGGCGCGCTATCTGGCCCCCTATGGCCTGACGCGCGCGGCGCGGCGGGCGTTGCTGACCACCACCGATGTGGGCGCGTTTCTGCGCCGCGCCTGGGAGCACCTGGGCCGTCCCGACCCGCCGCCGGTAGGATAGCCGCGGCCCCGGCCTCAGCCGCCGCCCAACAGGCGCACCACCGTGGCCACCGCGATGGTCACCACGAAGCCCAGGCCCAGGGGCATGAGCGCGCCGAACGCGGCCCATTTCTTGCTGCCGGTTTCCCGGTAGATGGTCAGGATGGTGGTGGCGCAGGGGTTGTGCAGAATGGCGAACAGCATCAGGTTGGCCGCGGTGAGCAGGGTCCACCCGGCCTGGCCCACCAGCAAATCCCGCAGGGCCTGCAGCGAGTCCAGTTCCACCATCATCGAGGCGTTTTGGTAGACCATGATCATGGTGGGCACCACAATCTCGTTGGCCGGGATGGCGATGATGTAGGCCAGCAGAATGACGCCGTCCAGCCCCATGAGGCGCCCCAAGGGGTCGAGGAAATGCGCGATGTGCCAGGCCAGGCTTTGGCCGCCCCAGGTGGTGTTCGCCAGCACCCAGATGACGCCCCCCGCGGGCGCGGCCGTCGCCATGGCGCGGCGCAGCACGAACACGGTGCGGTCGAGGAACGAGGTGTAGAGAATTTGCCAGAAGTTGGGCCGGCGATAGGGGGGCAGTTCTAAGGTGAACGCGGAGGGCAGCCCGCGCAGCACGGTGCGCGACAGCCCCCACGACACCACTAAGGTGAAGAACACGCCCAACAGGATGGTCACGATGACCGCCAGCGCGGCCACGAACGACGCGTAGGCCGGGGGGAATTGCGCGGCGATGAACACCGTGGCCAGCATGATGAGGGTGGGATAGCGCCCGTTGCACGGCACGAAGGTGTTGGTCAAAATGGCAATCAGCCGTTCGCGCGGCGAGTCGACGATACGGGTCGCCACCACGCCGGCCGCGTTGCAGCCGAAGCCCATGGCCATGGTCAGGGCTTGCTTGCCGTGCGCGCCGGCCTTGCGAAGCAGCCAGTCCAGGTTGAACGCGATGCGGGGCAGCAAGCCCAGGTCTTCCAAAAAGGTGAACAAGGGGAAGAAGATGGCCATGGGCGGGAACATCACGCTGACGACCCAGGCCAGCCCCCGATAGACGCCGTGCCACACGAAGCCCGTGACCCACCAGGGCAGCCCCACGGCCTCGAACAGCGCCGCGCCTTGCGCCTCGACCCAAAACAAGGCCCGCGCCAGCAGTTCCGACGGGATGTTGGCGCCCTGGATGGTGAGCCAGAACACCACGCCCAGCAGGAGCAGCATGATGGGCAGCCCGGTGACCGGCGAGGTGAGCAACCGGTCCAGCACCTGGTCCCAGTCGTAGGCGCGGGGCTGGCCGCGCGTGTGCACCGCGCGGCGGGCAATGCGCTCGGCTTCCGCGTAGAGGGCCGACACCACCTCGTCTTGCCACGCGGGGCCCAGGCCGCGACGCAGGGCCTCGACTTGCTGCAGCAGCGCCTCGATGCGCGCCTGCATGGCGGGGGGCGGCGGAGCCCAGCCGTCCTTCGTGGGGGCGTGCTCGCCCAGCAGGTGGTCCACGCTCAGGGCCGCGCGCGGCAGCCCCACCTCGGTCTGCGTGGCCTGCCCCTGGGCCAGGGCCGCCAGTTCGCCGCTGCGCAGGGCCTGCACCATGCGCGGGTCGCCGTCCAGCAGGCGCAGGGCCACCCAGCGGGGGCTGGGCAGGCCGGGCAGCAGGTCTGCCAGCGCGCGGGTGAGGTCCTCCAGCGCGGCCTGAAACACGGGGGAACCCTGCACGCGGCGGGGCCTGGTGCGGATGTCGCCGCGCGCCAGGCCCTCCACCGTCTGGAGCAGGCGGCTCACGCCCTCGCCCGTGCGGGCGACCAGCGGCACCGCGGGCACGCCCAGGTCCCGGGCCAGGGCGCGCGTGTCCACTTCCAGGCCCTTGCGGCGGGCCTCGTCCATCATGTTCACCGCGACCACCACCCGGTCGGTGATTTCCAGAATTTGCAGCACCAGGTTCAGGTTGCGCTCCAGCGCGGTGGCGTCTACGGTGACAATGACCACATCGGGGCGGCCGAAGAGGATGAAGTTGCGCGCCACCTCTTCGTCCTCCGAGGTGGACAGCAGCGAATAGGTGCCCGGCAGGTCCACCAGCCGATAGCGATGGCCGTTGAACTCGAACAGGCCCTCGGCTCGGGTGACGGTTTTGCCCGGCCAGTTGCCCGTGTGTTGGCGTAGGCCGGTCAGCCGATTGAACAGGGTGGACTTGCCCGTGTTGGGGTTTCCGGCCAGCGCAATGACGAAGTCCACGGCGCGGCCGTCGGAGGCGCCCAGGGGGGCCAGTTGCGCGGCCGCGGGGCAGGTGGCGCACGCGGCCGAAGGCAGGGCGCGGCCGGTGCCCAGGGGGCGTACTCGCGGCGCGGTGGGGGTCTCAGTGCTCATGCGCGACGCCTCCGTGGGTGGGGGCTGGGGTTGGGGCAGGCAAAGGGCGCACCCACACGTGCGCGGCCTGGTCGGCGCGTAGCGCGATGCGGGTGCCACGGACGATGTAGGCGCGCGGGTCGCCGAACATGGACGGCAAATACACCCGCACGCGCGCGCCGGGCGTGAAGCCCAAATCCAGCAAGCGGCGGCGGCTCAGCCCTTGCACCGCGGGGTCAATGGTCACCACCTCGGCTTCCGCGTCAGGGGGCAGTTGGTCCAGCGAAACCACATCCGCGGGGCGGGCGGGAGCCGTGTCGGACACGGGCGCGAGATGCACATTGGCGGCCACGGCCGGAGCCAGGCGGCATTCCTCGCCGTCGGCGCGCAGCACGATGACCCGCTGCGGCGAACGCTCCAACACCCGCACCACCTGGCCGACCTGCAGGCCGCACGCCAGCAACTGCTGATAGGCTACCGGCGGTTCGTCCTCCAGGTGCACGATGCGCGCCGGCACGCCCACGGGCCAGGCCGTGAGCGGCTGGGTGGCCTGGCGGGGCACTTCGCCCCGCGCCCAGGGGATGGGGTCGCCGTGGGGGTCCGTGGCCGGGTATCCCAGCGCGGCGTAGAGGCGCTGGGCCTGTTCGGGGCTCAGGCGGTGCTCCAGGCGGTGGGCCGCGGTGTGCACCTGGGCTAAGGGCATGGCCGCGTGGTCCCGCAAGTAGCGCTCCCACAAGCGATGGGCGCGCAACACATGCACGGCCCAATCGCGACCCTGGTCGGTCAGGCCCAGGCCGCCGTCCTCCCATTGCACCAGGCCGCGGCGTTGCAGTTGGTCCACTAAGGCTTGCACCCGCTCCAGCGAAAGGCCCAGGCGTCCGGCCAGGGCCTCGGGCGTGGGCGGACGGCCCCGGTCGAGGGTGTATTCCAGGATGTGCTTGAGCGCGTCCTCCAGCAGCACCCGTTGCCGGGTTGCGCGCCATTGCCGCCAGCGGGCCGCCAGGCCGTAGCGGGGCCAGGCCATCAGCACGACCAGCACCAGCAGCGCGACGATGAGTCCGACGGTCATGCGCGGGCCTCCTGCGCGGGGGATGGGGCGGCGGGCGCGGCCTGGGGACGCACGAACACGGCCTGGGCCAGCCGCGGGCCGATGACCACGGTAGGCCCCGCGGGCAGCAGGCGCAGATGCAGAACATGGTCGTAGGGCGTGCGCTCGCGCAGCACGAAGGCCTGCTGCAATTGCAGGCCCAAGGCGTCCAGGCGGCGCAGCAGGGCCGGGTCGCGGTCGGAGACGCGGCTGACCACCAGGGGCACGTGCAGCGGGGCCTGCGCCAGGGGCATGTCGCTCAGCGGCGGCACGCGCAGGTCGGGCCCGGGGATGGGGTGCCCGTGGGGGTCGTAGACGGGGTCGCCCAACCAGGCCGCCAGACGGCCGATGAATTCATCCGAGGCCGCGTGCTCTAAGCGTTCGGCTTCGGCGTGCACCGCGGCCCACGAAAAGCCCAGGATGTCGTGCAAGAAGCGCTCCAGCACCCGATGCTTGCGGATGACCTTGAGCGCGGCCTGCCGCCCGGCGGGGGTCAAACGAGCGCCCCGGCG
>WGAK01000108.1 GCA_015494815.1 Anaerolineales bacterium
CAGCCGCGCGTGGTCGGCCTCACCGCCACCCTGCCCAGCCCCGAAGACGACTTCGCCTACGAGAACTACACCGCGCTCCTGGGCGAGGTGGACTTCGAAATCCCCACGCCCGCGGTGGTCAAGGAGGGCAACCTGGCGCCCTATCGGGACCTGGTCTACTTCACCCACCCCACGCCCGCGGAACGGGACTATCTGCGCCACCTGGATCACCACTTCGACCGGGCCACCCGGGAAGTGCTGACTTCCGCGGCCTTCCTGACCTGGCTGGAGGCCCGGCTGCGGGCTTCGTGGCAGGCCGAGGCCGACGAGCATCCCGCGTTCGCCTTGGCCGGGCTGCGCTGGCTCTTCGCGCTGCGGCGCCTGCCGCCCGACTTTCCCCATCCCCCCGAAGCCGAGGCCCCGCCCACGGTGGACGACCGCTTGGTCCTGCTGGAGCATTACGCGCTGCGGGCCTTGCTGCCCTCGGAGGACCCCGCGGACCACCGCCGCTACCAGGACCTGCGGGAGCGGCTGCGGCCCTTTGGCCTGACCCTGACCCCCAAGGGCCTGCGCCAGGCCCGCACGCCCGGCGATTTGGTGCTGGCCTTCTCGGCCAGCAAGGCCGTGGCCGTGGCCGACATCCTCGCGCACGAAGCCCGGGCCTTAGGCGACCGGCTGCGCGCGGTGGTGGTCACCGACTTCGAGCGCCGCACCGGCAGCCTGCGCCGCTATCGCCGCGGTCCCGCGGGGCAGCGCATCCCCCTGGACGAAGAGGCCGGCAGCGCGCGCTTCGTCTTTCGCGCCCTGGCCCGGCAGCCGGACCTGGACCCGCTGCACCCCGTGCTGGTCACGGGCCGTTCGTTGTGGGTGGACAGGGCCTTTCGGCCCGCGTTCGAAGCCTGGGCCGAGGACTTCCGCACGGCCCGGGGGCTGGATTTTCGGCTGCGGTTCCTGCCCCACGACGACTTTTGGGAGGTGCGCGGCGAAGGTCCCGACTGGAGCAGCCGCACGTATGTGGCCATGCTGACCGCGGCCTTCGAGCAGGGCCTCACCCGCTGCTTGGTGGGCACCCGGGGGCTGTTCGGCGAAGGCTGGGACGCGCTGCGGCTCAACGTGCTGGTAGACCTCACCACGGTGACCACCAGCGTGGGCGTGCAGCAATTGCGGGGTCGCTCGCTGCGCAAGGACCCGCAATGGCCCCACAAGGTGGCCCACAACTGGGATGTGGTGTGCGTGGCGCCCGAGTTTCGCCGCGGCGGCGACAAGGACCTGCAACGCTTCGTCCGCCGTCACCAGAAGGTGTGGGGCGTGATTCAGTTCCCCGGCACCATGACCTACGTGCGCTACGGCATCGTCAACCCGCTGAGCCAGCAGCCCTGGGGCAGCCTGGGGAAGGCATGGCACACGCAGGTGGCCCGCGGGCCCGTGCATGTGGACCCGGCCTTAGGAATGCTGCTGGCCTGGGGGGCCTGGCGCAAAATCAACTACGGCGGCTTCACCAACCTGATGCTGGCCCAGGTGACCCGCCGGGAGGACACTTACGCGGCCTGGCGGGTGGGCGAGGAATACAGCAACTTCGCCTACCGGCTGACCCAAATTCGGCCGCGGGACCTGCGCATCCGCACGGTGTACACCCTGGATCAGACGGTGGGCGCGCTGCTGCGGGAACTGCGCCTGATTGTGGGCGCCGCGCTGAGCACGGGGGCCCTGGCCGCGTGGTACCTGTTCGCCAGCCTGGAGGGGCCGCCGGCGCTGGCGCTGCTGACCGCGCTGCTCGCGGGCGGGGTGGTCACCGGAGCCAGCCTGGCCTGGAAGGCCCGGGCCATCTTCCGCCTGCTGCGCCGCCTGCTGACCGAGCAACCGCCCGACGCGGTGCTGCTGGACATGGCCCGGGCCCTGCTGGTGGCGCTGCGAGACGCCGGCCTGGTCAGCCGCAAACTCCAGCCCGATTATGTGCGGGTGGTGGCCCACCCCGACGATACCTACACCGTGGAGTTGGACTACGCGTCGCCCGAAGACGCGGGCCTGTTCACCCAGGCCTACGCGGAAATGTTCGAGCCGGTCATCGACCAGCGGTATCTGATGCTGCGCACCGATGGGCGGCTGCCGCGGCTGCTCACCACGGGCGTGTGGCGGCTCTTGCGGGGCCTGGCCAGCCCCGGTTTGCCCCCCGCGTACCATCCGGTGCCCCGGGTGCTGGCCGTCAAGCGGGAGCGGGCCGAGGCCCTGGCCCGGGCCTGGCGGCGCTATGTGGGCGGGGGGCGCTTGGTCTACACCCGCTCGCCCGAGGGGCGCCAGGTGCTCTACGCGGCCCGCACCCAGCGCCGCCCCCGGGCCGACGCGCTGGCGTTTGAGTTTTGGAGGTAGAGGGCGAGCAAGGAGCAAGGAGCGAGAAGCGGGGAGCGGGAAACGGAGCGGTTAGCGGCGGGGGCCAGGGGGGAAGGGCGGCAGGTAGCCTTCGAAGGCGCCCAGGTCCGGCGCGGCCCCCAGCCAGGGTTCCCCTATGTCAACGCCGGCGTCCACGAGGTCGCTGGTGGGACGCAGGTGCAGGAAGAGGGTGAACGGCAGCGCGCCATCGGGCTGCCGCGGGCCGCGCGCGCTGGCATCGTCCAGGCTGAGGAAGTCCGCCGCGGTAATCCGCACCCCGCGCGTGGCGCGACCTGCAGTCAAAGGCAGGTTCCACGAATTGAAGCGGTCGTCCACTTCGGGCCCCAGGCTCAAAGCGCCATCGGCAAAGGACAGGTTGTTGCGCAGCACATGGGCCGCGCCGTGGAAGTTGAAGCCCACGGGGTTGCGGTACGAGGTGTTGTTGTACAGCATCTCGGGCTCGGCCGCGTCGTTGAAGTCGAAGCCGCGCCGGGCATTGTCCCAGGCGACGCAGTGGGTCACCACCGGCCCGCCCGGCCCGAGTTTGAAGCCGTTGCCGTCCCCGGCGAAATTCGCGCCGACGCCCCAGCGGTCGAAGCCGTTCCCATAAGCCCAGCAGCCCTCCAGGCGCACCGACGCGCCGGCCTCCCACAGGTCGAAGCCGTCGTCGGCATTGTTCCAGGCCCGGCAGTGCACCAGGCGGTTGCCCGGCCCCACGCCGAACTTCACGCCAAAGCCATCCGCGTGTTCGCCATAGGTGTCGGCATCGAAGTTGGCGTATGCGTCGCAATTGCGCAGCACGTTGTCGTGCGCGCCGTACTCCAACTCGAAGCCTGCGAAGTGGTTGTGATGGCTCACGATGTGCTCGAAGACATTGTGCCCCGCGCCCTCGGTAATCAGCACGCCGTCGGAGGGGCCGTTGCGCACCTCGAAATGGCGAAAAATCAGCCACGACCCCGTGACGCGGAATTTGACCCCGTCCGGGGCGCCGGAACCGTCGAACACGGCCCACTCGCCGGGATAGGAGGCGATGGTGATGGGCGCGTCGGGCGTGCCCGAGATGTCCATCTCGTTCTCGATGTCGTAGACCCCCGCGCGCAAGTAGATGGTGTCGCCCGGATGCACGGCATAGCGGGCCCGCGTCAAAGTGCGGAAGGGGGCCTCCAGCGTGCCGGGGTTGTTGTCATCGCCATAGGGCGCGACATAGTAGACATCCCCCTGCGCGTAGGCGTGGGGAGGGCGGGCGTACATCAGCAACGCCGCGGACAAGGCGAGGTAGAGCCACCAACGGGCGCGAGATAGGATCCACTTCGTCATCAGCAAACAGCCATCAGCGGGGAGCGGGGAGTCGGGCGTGACGCGCCGGGACCTGGCCTGGCGGCTTGCGGCCTCGCTGTGTGCTCCCTGCTCACGCATACCCTATTTTTTCTTTCTAGGGATTTTGATGGTCTCGGTGACGGTAGTTTTGGGACGCTTTTTAGTATATTCTTCAGTCACAAAATGCCCCGTAATTGCATCGCGATGAATTTTGCGAGTAGTTCCCTTTTTGCGTCTCGACTCTTTCCCATCGTTCACTCCTTCTGTCCGCCATCGCTCTATCCGTAACCGCCTCAATTCCACTTCGATCTCGGGCAACGCGGAAGTACATAAACCTTGTACTTCACTCCAACCCTCCCCTAATCTCCTCCCACGGAAGCCACCCCGCTTTTTCTCGGTCCCCCCTCGCTCTCTGAAGAGCAACAAGGGCCTCGCGGGCAATTTCCAAATCTTCCAGGGCCTCCAGCCACTCAATCAGCGGTTCCCAGTCTTCCGCGTCAAGAACCACGAAGCGTTTGCCTTTGACCGTCACATATTGTACGGATTGCAGGGCTTCCAATCCTGTCATTTCGACCTCTCCAAACTCTCGGTCTGCTACCCATTCCCAGTTTACATTATTGCCCGCCAGAACACAAGAGCCATGCTGCAAAACAACAAGATGGCCCAATAATGGCATCAGCAGCGCGGCGTCACCCTACAACCGCCACCGCCGCCCCACGGCGTAGCCGCGTCCGCGGCACGCGGGGTTGGTCGTGGGACCACCGCTAATCATCACCCCTCAGCGCCCTTGCTCTCGACCATGTGGGCTTCAATCCACTCCACCAACTCCTCCCGGCTCATCTCCCCTGCGGCATAGGTCATCCGCGGCTGCGCCAGAGCGGATTGCCATCGCCTTATCAAGCCCCGGCGGCCAGGCGGCGATAGAGTTCCGCGTGCTTTTGCACTACATACTCCACCGTCCGCCGAAAATCCTCTTCGGGGCGCGTGAGCAAATCTTCCAATGTTGCCATCAGCAAAACCTCAGGGGCAACACGCAACCGCCGGGCCTTCTCTTGCAATCTTTTCCATTGAGATTCCGTAAGAGGAATCGTCACCATGCTCATCTGCCGCTCTCCGTCTCGGAAAATCCGTCACGCTTCATACTTTCATTCTACACCATTTCCCGAAGCCCCATACGCCCAACGATGGCAGCAGAGCCGCGTCGCCGGCCAACCGCTACCGCTGCCCCACGGCGTAGCCGCGTCCGGCGAACCCTTGGTTAGGCCCGGCCTTCCCGCTTCTTCTCCCTTTCCGCTAACCAGCGCGCCAACGACGCCGGGCTCTCTGTGGAGCGTTTCCCCAACAACAGCCCTTCCACGCCGATATCCTCGTCAATGTCCGGCCAGTGAATCCCATACCCCGCCCCTGCAATCTCGAAATGCTGCCGCTCCGCCTCCGTGGCATACACCAAGCGCGGGTACCAACTCAACGGCACGCTAATCGTCCGTCCGTCCTCTAAATCCACGCTCAGCGTATCTTCGCTTACTCGTACGGCGATGATTTTAGGCCATGCTACCGTGACCTTTGCAGAACTCATCCCATCGCTCCCGAAGTGTAAGGAGTTGCTCTTGCAACAAGCGCTCAATGCGCCTCAACTCGGCCCGCCCATATCCATGATTCGCGGCTAACGTGACCACCGGCTCCAACCAAAACTTGGCGCTCTTGTTTTCTCGATCCACATGGACGTGGCGCGGTTCATGGCAGTCGTAAGAGTAGATGTAAATCCGATAAGGCCCGTGACGCAAGAAAGTCGGCGTCATTGCCTTCTCCACA
>WGAK01000109.1 GCA_015494815.1 Anaerolineales bacterium
CTCCGAAGTGCTGGTGCTGGGCGCCATCCAGTCCGACGGGCGGGTGGTGCTGCTGCAGCCCGACGCGGACAGCGAACTGGGCGCGCCCATCGCCTGAGAGGGGTTACGCGTCGAGCCGCGCGGCCAGGAAGGGCACCAGCATCTCGTCCTGGTGAAAGCCGCCGTGGCGGCCTTGCAGGTGGTTGTCTTTGGGGCCCCACCACAGATAGGCCGCGCCCCGGCCGATGGCCAGCCACTCGCCCAAGCGGTTGCGCAGGTCGGGGTGCGGTCGTCCGGGGCCGTAGAGCCGCGCGTTGAGCACTTCCCACACGGGCACCAGGTGGAACGCATCGGGCCAGGCCGTGGCGAAGTAGTCCTTCATCGCGTTCACCCGGCCGGGGCGAGGGTAGAGATAGACCAGCCGGTTTTCGCCCGTGGGCGGCAGGTAGAGGGTGCGCTGCAACCGGGGATGGCGTTGGGTGTCGTAGGCGGGGTCGGGCGGCGTCGCGATTTGGCCGTGGTCCGCGGTGACCAGCCACACCGTGCCCTTCCGGGCCGTGGGGGCGAGGTCGTCCCAGAAGAAGCGCCGCCAGGTCCAGGCGATGGTCTCGATTTCCGCGGCCACGCGCGCATCGTGCGGGCCATAGCGGTGGCTGAAGCCGTCCACCGCGCTCCAGTAGACCCAGATGTACTGGGGTCCCTCGGCCGGCGTTTCCAGGAACTGCCGCAGCGCAATCCACAAATCGGGCAGGGTGGCAAAGGCGTGCACCTCGGCTTCGCGGAACAACATGGTGGACAGGCCCGAGTTGGCGATGGTGTAGTGCTGGAAGGCGTGGACTTGCACCCCATGCGCGCGCAGGTGCGGGCCGATGGGCGGGTGGGGCAAAAAGGTCTCGGGGTCGAAGTTGGCGTGTTGCAAGAGCCCCGCGCCGCCGCTTTGGAAGAACGACGGGCTGTGCAGAATCATGTTGGCAATCAGGCCGTAGTCCTTGAGCCACATCTCATAGCCCGTGATGCCGTGCTCCGCGGCCGAGCGGCCGGTCCAAAAAGTGGTGATGGCGGCCGCGGTGGTGCTGGGCGCGATGGAGGTGAGCACGCCCAAGGTGCCGCGTTCCAGCAAAGGCTGCCACCCGGCCAGGCGATGGTGCTCGCGCGCGGCCTGGAACAGGTGCCAGCCCAGGCCGTCCACCACCAGCAGCACCACCCGGCGGATGTCGTCGCCCCAGGCGCGGCGCAGGTCGGGCACCAGGGGCGGGGCCACGCCCACCGGGGGCGCGCCCAGGGCCTGGGCCACGCTGGTGGGGATGTTGAGGATGCTGTACCCGCCGTAGTGCGGGGGGACCTGGTCGGCATCCCAGGGCAGGGTGCCGAAGCGGGGGTGGCGGAGCACCCGCAGCAAATCTGCGCTGATGTCGGGCATGAGCGGCCTCCTGGGCGGCCTTGCGGCCGGGGGTAATAAGGCATTATAGCCCGTTTTGCGGGGCGTGCGCGGCAGCCCTCGCGCGCGCCCTTTCGCGTTTGACCTGCGGCGGGGGCTGTTGTATAATCCGCCCGGTTGGGTTTGGGTCCAGCGTCCCGGCGGAGGTGCGCGGGGGCGCCTTTTGGCATCCCAAACCTAAATTTGTGGTGGGAGCAAGCACCATGACCAAGCGAACCTATCAGCCCAAGATTCGGCGCCGTCTGCGGGTACATGGCTTTCGGGCCCGCATGGCCACCCGCGGTGGGCGCAAGGTGCTCAAGCGCCGACGGCTCAAGGGGCGTCATCGCCTCACCGTGCGCATGAACGAGCATGTGAAGCGCATCAACTGGAAGGCCCACTAAGGCCCGGTGGGATGGCCGCCCGGTGAGCAAGAGCGGTGAAGCGCGCGTTTCGCCTGCGCCGGCAGCGGGATTTTCGGCGTTTGCGACAGCAGGGGCAAGTATGGCTGCATCCGCTGGTGGTGCTGCGCGTGGCGCCCAACGACCTGGCGCAAGTGCGGGTCGGCGTGACCGCGGGCCGCGTGGTGGGCAAGGCCGTGGTGCGCAACCGGGTCAAACGCCGCTTGCGCGAGATTTTGCGCCGCCGCCTGCCCCGCTTGCAACCCGGCTACGACCTGTGGTGGATTGCCCGGCGGCGGGCCGGGTCCGCGTCGTTCGCCGAACTGGAAGCCGCAGTGGACGCGCTGTTGCAGCGCGCCCGGCTGCTGCGTCCCGCCGAGCCCTCTTCCTCCGCGGATGATGCCTCATGAGCCCGGCGCAATCCTCGTCCTCCGCGTCGCCCCCGTCCTCGTTCCCGTGGGGCTTTCGGCCCGAAAACCCGCCGCTGTCGCCGCTGCGGGCCCTGCCCCGCACGCCCCGCTATTGGCCTCGCTGGGTGCTGTTGTTGCTCATTCGGGCTTACCAGTTGACCTTCTCGCGCCTCATGCCGGCCAACACCTGCCGCTTTTATCCTACTTGTTCCCACTATGGCTATGAGGCCGTGTACAAGCATGGCGCGCTCAAAGGCGGTTTGTTGGCCATCTGGCGCGTGCTCCGTTGCAACCCGTTCAATCCCGGCGGTTACGACCCCGTGCCCTGACCGCCGGACCAGGAAGGCAAGGTGATGATGCGTTCTCGTCGTGTGTGGATGTTGGCCCTGACCGCGCTGGCGTTGGTGCTGGCCGGGTGCAGCCGCATTGCGCCCGGCAGTTGGCCCGGCGTGACCGTGGGCGACGATACGGTGTGGGTGGCCTATCAGCAGCAAGTGTTCGCGGTGGCATTGGAAAACGGCGGCCAGCGGTGGGCCTTCCCTGCCGAGCCGGACCGTAAGCGCACTTTCTTCGCCGCGCCCCAACTCACGGCCGACCGCACCGCGCTCATCGTGGGCGGCTACGACGGTGTGCTCTATGCCCTGGACCCCGCGAACGGCCAGGAACGCTGGTCCTTCACCGCCGCGCAGGACCGTTACATTGGCGCGGCCCTGGTTACGTCCGACTTCATCTACGCGCCCAACGCGGACGGCACTTTGTACGCGCTCGACCTGGAAGGCCGCCCCGTGTGGACCTTCACCGCGCAGGCCGCACTGTGGGCGCCGCCGGTGACCGACGGCGAGACGCTGTTCGTGACCTCCCTGGACCATCGTCTGTACGCGCTGGACGCCCGCACCGGCCAGGAGCGTTGGCGGGTCACGTTGGACGGGGCCTTGCCCGCCTCCCCTACACTGGTGGATGGCGTGCTGTATGTGGGTGAACTGGCCAACGAGGTCACCGCGCTGAACGCGGCCGATGGCTCGGTGCGCTGGACCGCGCCGGTGGCGGCCTGGGTGTGGCACAGCCCCGTGCCGCTGGGCGACGACGCGCTGGTGGTGGGCGACATGGAGGGCCACGTGTACGCGCTGACCCGCACGGAGGGCCGGGTGCGCTGGCAGGCCCAGGTGGACGGCGCCATCATCGGCGCGCCGCTGGTGGCCGACGACACGGTGTTCGTCACCACCCGCGCCGGGGTGCTGGCCGCC
>WGAK01000110.1 GCA_015494815.1 Anaerolineales bacterium
GGATTGTCCAAACCATAAGAGGCTTGCCAGGAGATGCCATGCGCGTATTATGGCGTGCGGCCCGCTATTTGCGGCCGTATCTGGGCTATGCCCTGGCCGCGCTGGCGGCGCTGGTGTTGGTGAACGGGGCCAATCTGGCCGTGCCGCAACTGGTGCGCCATCTGATTGACCGTGGGCTCCGGCCGTTGCAGTTGGACGCGGTGGGCCAGGCCGTGCTGGGCTTGCTGGTGGTGGCCCTGGTGCGGGGCGTGTTCAACTTTCTGCAGGGCTATTGGGGCGAAGTCGCCTCCCAGGGCGTGGCCTTCGACCTGCGCAACGCGCTCTTCGCCAAAATCCAGCGCCTGAGTTTCTCGTACCACGACCAGGCCCAAACCGGCCGCCTGATGACCCGCATGACCTCAGATGTGGAGACCATCCGCATCTTCTTCGGCCGGGGGCTGGTGTGGCTGCTGGGGTCGCTGTTCATGGTGCTGGGCGCGGTGGTGCTGCTCGTGCGCATGCACGCGGCCCTGGCCTGGCGGGTGATGTTCGTGGTGCCCGTCATCCTGGGCCTGTTCACCTTCATGGTGCGCCGCCTCACGCCCATTTCCCGCCGCATTCAGCGCGAGTTGGCCACCCTGAACACCATCTTGCACGAGAACATCGTGGGCGCGCGGCTGGTGCGGGCCTTCGCCCGCGAAGATGCCGAGCGCGCCCGCTTCGCGGCCCAAAACCAGGTGCTGCTCCAGCAGCATCTCACCTGGGTGCGCTGGTTCACCCGCATCCTGCCCCTCATCTTCTTCACCACCAACCTGGCCATCGTGGTGGTGCTGTGGTGGGGCGGCCGGGCCCTCTTTGCGGGGGACTTGACCGTGGGCCAACTGGTGGCCTTCGTGGGCTACCTGCAGTTCCTCACCATGCCCATCCTCAACATCGGCATGGTCTCCAACCTCATGGCTCGGGCCGCGGCCTCGGCCCAACGGGTGTTCGAGATTCTGGATGCGGAAACCGAAGTTCGGGAAAAGCCCGATGCCATCCCGTTGCCGCGCATTCGGGGACATGTGGCCTTCGACCATGTGACCTTCCGCTATCCGGGCAGCGACCGGGATGTGTTGCACGACATCACCTTCGAGGTGCAGCCGGGCGAAATCGTGGCCATTTTGGGCGAGACCGGCTCGGGCAAGTCCACCATCATCAACCTCATCCCGCGCTTCTACGATGTGACCGCGGGCGCGGTGCGCATTGACGGCTACGATGTGCGCGATGTCACCCTGGACTCGCTGCGGCGGCAAATCGGCATCGTGTTGCAAGAGCCCACCCTGTTCTCGGGCACCATCCGAGAGAACATTGCCTACGGCAAGCCCGACGCCACCTTGGACGAAATCATGGCCGCGGCCAAAGCCGCGCAGGCCCACGACTTCATCCAGCGCCTGCCCCAGGGCTACGACACGGTGGTGGGCGAGCGGGGCGTGGGGTTGTCGGGCGGCCAGAAGCAGCGCATCGCCATCGCGCGGGCGCTGCTGGTGGACCCGCGCATTTTGATTCTCGACGACAGCACGTCCGCGGTGGATGCCGAGACCGAGCATCGCATCTTGCAGGCCCTGGACCGCCTGATGGAGGGGCGCACCAGTTTCGTCATTGCCCAGCGGGTGGCCACGGTGCGGCGGGCCGATACCATCCTGCTGCTGCACGAAGGGCGTTTGGTGGCCCAGGGCCCCCACGCGCACCTGGTGCACACCAGCCCGCTGTATGTGGAGATTCTGGCCTCGCAGTTCGGCGTGCGGCCCTGGGAGGTGACGCCCTCGGGGCCTGAAGCCGCGACCACCGCGGGCGCCGAGACGGGGGTGTAGCATGGGCTTGCAACGCATGTATCGCCGGTTGGCCGAATTGCCCGAGGAACACCTCACGGCCCGGGACCGTCGCGCGGTGGTGCGGCGTCTGCTGGCCTACACCCGGCCCTATCGCGGGGCCGTGGTGGGGCTGGTGGTGGCCATCGTGGCCTTCTCGTTCAGCCGCGGCGCGGCGCCCACCCTCATCGGCCGGGCCGTGGACCAGGCGCTGCTGCCGCGCGACCCCGCGGCCTTGCGCCGGTTCGTCCTGGCCCTGCTGGGCGTCTATGCCCTGATGTTCGTCGCCCAGTCCGCGCAAATGCACCTGGTGGCCAGCCTGGGCTATCGGGTGTTGGCCACCATGCGGCAGCAGTTGATGGACCAAATCCTGCGCCTCTCGCTGCGCTACCTGGAGCGTGAAGAGGCCGGCGACCTGATGAGCCGTCTGGTCAACGACCTGGACATCGTGCAGACCTTCTTCAGCCAGACCCTGCGCCAGGTGCTGGGGTCGCTGTTCGCGCTGGTGGGCATCGTCGGGGCCATGCTGCTGTTGGACCTCCGCCTGGCCCTGGTCGCGCTCAGCGTCATCCCCCTGATGTGGCTGGCGACGCAATGGGTCGCGGCCCTGGCCCGCCGCGCCTTCCGCCGGGCCCGCGAGACCATCGGCGATGTCTCCGCGGACCTGCAAGAAGAAATCGAGGGCATTCGGGTGGCGCAGGCCTTCAGTCGCACTCAGGAGAACATCCGCCGCTTTGTGGAGCGCAATCGTCGCAACATGGAGGCCAACATCACCGCGGGGGCCATCACCTCGGCCTTTGGCCCCGCGGTGGATGTGCTGAGCACCCTGGGCCTGGCCCTGGTCGCGGGCGTGGGCGGCTACATGGCCCTGGCCGGGCTGGTGACCGTGGGCGTGGTGGTGGCCTTCGTGCAGTACGTGCAGTCCTTCTTCCGGCCGGTGCGCATGCTGGCCGCGCAGTGGACTATGGCGCAATCGGCCCTGGCCGCGGCCGAGCGTTTGTTCGAGGTGCTCGACCTGCCGCCCGACCTGACTTCCCCGCCCGAGGCCGTGCCCCTGCCGCGGTTGCAGGGCGAGGTGGTCTTCGAGCATGTGTGGTTCGCGTACAACGACGCGCAGTGGGTGCTGCGCGACATCCACCTGCGCATTGCGCCGGGCCAGACCATTGCCATCGTCGGCCCCACAGGCGCGGGCAAGAGCACGCTGGTCAGCCTCATCCCCCGTTTCTACGACCCCCAGCGCGGCCGGGTGCTGGTGGACGGTCACGATGTGCGCACCGTGGACCTGCACAGCCTGCGACGGCAAATCGGCATGGTGTTGCAAGAGCCTTTCTTGTTCAACACCACGGTGTTGGAGAACATCCGCTACGGCCGGCCTGACGCCACCTTGGAGGAAGTCATGGCCGCGGCCAGGGCCGCGCAGGCCCACGACTTCATCCAGCGCCTGCCCCAGGGCTATGAGACGGTGGTGGGTGAGCGGGGGAAATTGCTCAGTTTGGGCCAGCGCCAACTGCTGGCCATCGCTCGGGCGCTGCTGGCCGACCCGCGCATCATCATCCTCGACGAAGCCACCGCCAGCGTGGACACCCGCACCGAGGTGCGCATTCAGGCCGCGCTGCGCACCCTGTTGCAGGGCCGCACCGCGTTGGTCATCGCCCATCGCCTGTCCACCGTGCGCGAGGCCGACCGAATTGTGGTGCTGGACCAGGGCCGTATCGTTGAGCAGGGTCCCCACGCGGACCTGTTGGCCGCGGAGGGGCTGTATGCCGCCTTGTATCGCCGTCAATTCGCGGCGATGGAGGGCTGGGCTCTGGACGGCGTCGCAGGGGCTTTCAGCGCGGAATGAGGTGCACCGCGCTGGCCTTGAAGGTCAGCCACACGGGCACGCCCACGGCCAGCCCCAGGCTCGCGGCCGAGGGCTGGGTGACATGCGCCACCACGGTCCCGCCGTGGCAATCCACCACCACCTTGACCAC
>WGAK01000111.1 GCA_015494815.1 Anaerolineales bacterium
GTGGGCGGGCGGAGGGGCGGATGGGCGAATTTGCGAATGGGCGGATTTGCGAGTGCAGGCGCTGCACCCGCCGCGAGCGCCACCTACCAGCCACCAGCCTCCAACCACCAACCACCAGCCACCAACCACCACTCCCCACTCCCCCAGCCTCCACGCACCGACCGCGATGTGGGTATAATTCGTAATGACGCGTTCGTCCGTTCCCACCGCGGAGGTTAGGCCCATGAACGACTCCTTCCTCTATCACAACCCCTTCGTGTGGCACCCCACGCCCGAGTACACCGACCGGGCCCATCTCACCCACTTCATGCGCCGTCACGGCATCCCCGACTACCCCACGCTCATGCAACGCTCCGTCGCGGACATCGCCTGGTTCACCGAGGCCGTGCTGGAGCACTTAGGCATCGAATTCTACGAGCCCTACACCCAAATCGTGGACCTGAGCCGCGGGCCCCAGTGGCCGCGCTGGTGCGTGGGCGCGAAGATGAACATCGTGCACAACCTGCTCGACAAATACATAGGCACCGACACCGAGCATCGGCCCGCGCTCATCTGGGAAGGCGAGGAAGGCACCACCCGCACCCTGACTTACGGCGAGTTGTACCGCGAAGTCAACCGCGCGGCCAACGCGTTGCGCAGCCTGGGCCTGGGCAAGGGCGACGCCATCGGCCTGTACATGCCCATGACGCCCGAAATCGTCATCGCGCTGCTGGCCATCGCCAAAATCGGCGGCGTCATCCTGCCCCTGTTCTCGGGCTACGGCGTGGATGCGGTGGTCACCCGCCTCAAGGACGCGGACGCCAAAGCCCTGTTCGTGGCCGACGGCTTCTATCGCCGGGGCAAGGTGGTGCGCATGAAGCCCGTGGCCGACGCCGCGGCAGAGCAAGTCCCCACCCTGCAGCACATGATTGTGCACCGCCGCGTCGGTCGGAACGACACCCCCATGACCCCGGGCCGGGATGTGTGGTGGCACGACCTCATCCCCCAACAAGCGGACCAGGCCGCCACCGAGGTCACCGACGCGGAAGACCTGCTGATGATTATCTACACCTCGGGCACCACGGGCCGCCCCAAGGGCGCGGTGCACACCCATTGCGGCTTCCCCATCAAAGGCGCGCAGGACATGGCCTTTGGCACCGATGTGCACCCCGGCGACCGCATCTGGTGGATGACCGACATGGGCTGGATGATGGGCCCGTGGCTGGTCTTCGGCGCGCTCACCCTGGGCAGCACCATGTTCCTCTACGACGGCGCGCCCGACTACCCCGATGTGGACCGGGTGTGGGCCCTGGTGGAGCGCCACCGCCTCACCCATTTGGGCCTGTCGCCCACTTATGTGCGGGCCATCCTCCCCCACGGCCTGGAACCCGTGCGGCGGCACGACCTGAGCAGCCTCATGTTCTTCGCCTCCACGGGCGAGCCGTGGAACCCCGAGCCGTGGATGTGGCTGTTCCAGCAGGTGGGCGAGGGCAAGCGGCCCATCATCAACTATTCGGGGGGAACCGAGATTTCCGGCGGCATCCTCATGGGCAACCCCGTGCTGCCTCTGAAGCCGGGCGCGTTCTCCGCGGCCTGCCCGGGCATGGACGCGGATGTGTTCGACGAGGACGGGCACCCCGTGCGCGAGCAGGTGGGCGAACTGGTCATCAAACAGCCCTGGATTGGCATGACCCGGGGCTTTTGGAAGGACCCCGAACGTTACATCCAGACCTACTGGAGCCGCTGGCCCAATGTGTGGGTGCACGGCGACTTCGCCTTCATAGACAAAGACGGCCAGTGGTATATCCTGGGCCGCTCGGACGACACCATCAAGGTGGCGGGCAAACGCCTGGGCCCCGCGGAGGTCGAGTCCATCGTGGTGGAACACCCCGCGGTGGTGGAAGCCGCGGCCATCGGCGTACCCGACGAGGTCAAGGGCCAGGCCCTGGTGGTGTTCGCGGTGCTGACCCCCGGCCACGAGCCCTCCGATGCGCTGCGGCAGGAACTGCGGGACATGGTGGCCCAGGCCATGGGCAAGCCCTTAGCGCCCAAGGCCGTGCACTTCGTGGACGACCTGCCCAAGACCCGCAACGCGAAGGTCATGCGTCGCATGATTCGGGCCGCGTATCTGGGCCAGGACCCCGGCGACACCTCCGCGCTGGTCAACCCCGAGGCCGTGGAGGCCATACGGCGCGCGCGGTGAAGCGGCATTGACATCTCGCGCCGGCCGGGTGCTCGCGCGGGCGCCCGGCCGGCCCTTTACGGCCAATGGTACAATGCACCCAACCTGGGGGCGGCAACGCCCCGCCTGGAGGGCCGCCATGAAGCGGATGGGTTGGCTATGGGGTGTGCTTCTGCTGGTCATGGCCGGACGGGCATGGCTGCGTCCGGTGCCGGTGCACGCCGCGCCGCCGGCCCAACCCACGCCGTTCCCCACCCCCACCCCGCGCGAAGACGGGGCCATCGTGTACATCGTCCAGCCCGGCGACACCCTGTGGCGCATCGCGGCCATCAGCGGCGTGCCCATCGAAGAACTGCGGGCCCTCAACGACCTGCGCTCCGACACGGTATCGCCCGGTCAGCCGCTGATTTTGGGCTATGCCGTACCGGGTGCCACGCCCACACCCGCCATCACCGAGCCC
>WGAK01000112.1 GCA_015494815.1 Anaerolineales bacterium
TCGTCCAGGGCATCCAGCCGCGGGGGTGGCACATCCTGAATGTATTGCTGGAGTTTGATGGACCGCCCATCGCCATCCACAAACAGGAAATCCAGCAGGAACCAGGCCTTCTGGTTCTCATACTCCTGGTAATCCGCCAACTGCTCGTGGAAGGTCCGCCAGCCGTCCAGGGTGCGACTGGCCTCCCAGCGGTGCACCACATACCCGGCCCATTGCTCCAGGTTCGCGGCCGAAGGCTGCACCTGGGGCAAGTAGAACACGGGCAGCACATAAACCTGGCTGCCCAGCCAACTGCGCAGCCGGGTGCGCAGAAAAGCCTCCCCGGCCAGGAGTTTCCGGTAGCAGTCCTGGCACAGGGTGTAATTGCGGCGGAAGTTGGCCTTGCGAAACCCGCTGGCAAAACCGGGCTTGTCGGTAATGTAGAACTTGAGCCAAAGGCGAGTGGTGTCTTCGGTGACAGGGGCTTCCTGTCCGCAGACATGGCAACGGCCCGACCTGGCGTTGGTGAACAGTCCGCCCAAGTAGTAGGCGTACAAGTAGCGATGGTAAGCCGGTTCCCGGGCCAACCAACGGCCGTCCACATGCAGCGTAAACAAGTACCGGGCGCCTCTGTGTCCCAGAATCTCGGCCAGGCCCGCGGCCAAAGTGTCGGCCAGGAGTTGCACCGTCTTTTTAGCGCCATATCGCCGCGCGTACGCCAACACGGCCTCGGAGGTCTCCGCGCGTGCACCGGGGTAGCCCAAGGCTTCCAATTCCCGCTGCCGCCCTCGCGGCACCCAGTTCCAGCGGAACCAGCCCAGTGCGGGCAAGTTCCACACCCACCGATAGCGCTGCTCGCTCTTCTTGACCACAGGCAGTTCGAGGAAAGTCGCGCGCACCGCGGCTTCCAGGGCGGCCCGGAGGTGCGAATCGGGCAGCCCCGGGTCCAGCATTCCGGCCAGCGCGGGCAGCACCTGCGCAATCAGATAACCCAGGCTGGCGACGGTGGCTCGCGCCTGCACCACATTGCGGGGAGCATGGCCCACCCACAAAGCCCGGTAAAGGGCTTCGGCGTCCACATCCTGCAGCGTGGGTGCGGCCAATCGCCAGGCGCCCCGGCCGTCGGGCCGTAGATGAAAATGTACCAGGCCATCGTAGCGGTCGGCCTCGTCCACTTTGACCAGGGTTTGCAACAGAGCCTCTTCCTCCGCGGCTCCGGCTTGCGCACGCCAGGTCAAATGGGCCCGGCCCAAAGTTCGCAAGCCTTCCAGCATCACCAACCTCCTGCAAATGTCATGCCGCGCCGCGGGCAGTCGGTTTGTCCGCGTTTCCCGCGACGCGGTGGGAAGCCCTGGAGCGCGGCTCCCACACCTCCACGAAGCCGAAGCCCTGGCTGTTCTTTTCGCCCAGGCCCGCGTCTAAGGCCATGCGGAAGTAGGGCTCCGGCGCGTCCAGTTCGTAGATGCCCGTCCAGCCTTTGATGATGGTGCCTTTGTAACGGGCCACCACCAGATTGCGGTTGCTCACCTTCACCGGCCGAAAGGTCGCGCCGTCGGGTGGGATGTCCTCTCCCGTCCAGGCCCGAATCTTGCGGCGCAGGTTCTCCAGAATGCGCGGGCCGAATTCGGGCTCCTGGGGGGCATAGTAGTAACTCTTCTTGCGGCCGTCGGCGGCAGTGAGGGTGCTGCGCACGGTGATAGGCGAGAGGGCCTTGAGCCGCACCGGGCGCCGATACACGGGCGGCAGCGCCACTTCCACCGAATCCAACACCACGGGCTGCCGGCCCAAGGTCACTTCCCCCTGGCGCACCAGATGCAGGGCTAAGGACTCCAGCAGCGCATCCACGGGCGAGGCGATAGACCAGGTGACCCGCCCCGTAAAATGCAAGCGCGCGGTGGTGCGGTCGTAACGGGCCCGGCCAAACAGGCGGGAGAAGACAAACAGCCGCAGGCGACGCTTGCCTACGGCCCAGCCTTGTTGATGCACACGGTGGGCTACCGCTTCGTCCAGATGACGGTAGATTAGACCCTGGAGCAGGCGATTGTAGTGCACGGGCACCACAATCCCCCCGCTTTTGGCCCGCATGTGCAATACCAAACGCATGTTCGCATCTCCTCGCCCCCCATTCTACCACAATCCGGCGTCGGCGGTGCGGTCCGCGCGATGTCAAGAGGGGGGCATTGACCGCGCTCGCCGCACGGCCAGGGCCTGCTCCAGGGCCTGCTCCAGGGCCGGGGCCGGCAGCGGGGTGGCGTCGGGGTAACGCCAGTACAACAAGAACTCCACATTGCCCTTGGGCCCCAACACCGGCGATGGGATGAGCCCCCGCGCGCCATAGCCG
>WGAK01000113.1 GCA_015494815.1 Anaerolineales bacterium
ACCTGGGCCTCAGGGTGACGTCCATAAGTCACCACCCGCAGGCGATGCCGCGTCGCGACCTCGTGCACGAAGGGGAAGACCGGCTCGTCGTCCCGGTTGAGCACGGCCAGCCGCAGGGGCGGGCCGATGGGCTTGGCCTCGGTTTCGGCGACCAACTCCAGCAGCCGGGCTTTGGCCGCCCGATAGGCCGCGTAGGAGCCGTGATAGTCCAGGTGCTCGTGGGTGATGTTGGTGATGACCCCGATGTCGAACGCGCTGCCGGTGACGCGATGCTGGGCCAGGCCGTGGGAGGTAGCCTCCAGCACGGCGTGGGTGAGCCCGGCGGCGCGCATCTCGGCCAGGTAGCCCTGCACCCGCAGCGCGTCGGGGGTGGTGACATGCAGGCCGGTCGGCTCGGAGCGCGACCCCAGCACGGCCTGCACGGTGGAAATCAGGCCCACGGCCAGGCCCGCGGTCTGCAAGATGTGGAACACCAGGCTGGCGGTAGTGGTCTTGCCGTCGGTGCCGGTGACGCCGATGACCCGCATGGCCCGGCCGGGGTGGTCGTACCAGGCCGCGGCCAGCCGCGCCAGAGCCAGGCGGCTGTCGGGGACGCGGATGTACGGCACGGCCTCCGCGGTCACGTCCGCGCGCTGCCCCACGACCACGGCCGCGCCCCGCCGCACCGCGTCGGGGATGTAGGCGTGGCCGTCGGCCGTGGTGCCCGGAATGGCGACGAACAACCACCCCGGGTGCACCTGCCGGGAGTCAAAAGCCAGGCCCTGCACCTGCACACCGGCCGACGCGGGCGGCAGCAGATGCGGCGCCCAGGCGAACAGGTCCGCCAGGGAACGCGGGCGCGCCGTCATAGGCCAGCCTCCAGCCGGGGAAGCAAAACGCGCCCAGGCCGACCCTGGGCGCGTCGTTGCGCAGCCGAAAAATCCCTACGCCAACTTCTGGCGCAACAATTCCATCTGGCGGGCCACCGACGCGTCCACCACCTGGTCGCCCACGCGAATGATGAGGCCGCCCAAGATGGAAGGGTCCACCTTGAAGGTAATGGCCGCGTCGCCCACCTTGGCCTTCAGTTCCTCGGTGATGAGGCGCTTCTCGTCGTCGGTCAGGGGCACCGCGCTGATGACCTCCACCTGGTCGGCCTGCGCGGTCTCCAGTTGGTCGAGCACCACGACCTTCTTGCCCTTGACGCCGGCGAAGAACTCTTCCAGCAGTTCGTGCTGGCGCTGCTCGTCCAGCGACGCGCCCACAATCTTGTGGGCCGCGGCCACGGCCAACGCCGCGATTTGCTCGCGCAGTTCGGCCAGCACCCGGTTGCGCTCCTCTTCCACCTCGGCCAGGGCCTCTTGCTTGATTTTCTCGGCCTCGGCTTTGGCCTCTTCCAGGATGGCGCGCTTCTGCTCTTCGGCCCGGTCGCGGGCTTCGCGGATAATCTCGTCGGCCTTGGCGCGCGCTTCGGCCAAAATCTTCTGCGCTTCTTGCTCCGCGTTGGCCCGGGCTTCGGCGGCCACCCGCGCGTCTTCCACCGCACGCGCCAGCATCTCGCGGCGCTCTTGCAGCAACCTCAAGACCGGCTCATACAGCCACTTCTTGAGGACCACAAACATGATGGCGAAGTTGAAAATCTGGACCAGCAGGTAGCCCAGATTGATACCCAGTTTGTCCAAGGCAGGCCTCCTTTATCCTGGGGGTGCAGCCGATTTAGAACACGAACAGGATGAGGAGGGCCACCACCAGACAATAGATGGCCACCGCCTCGGCGAACGCAATGCCCAAAATCATGTTCGTCTGCACTTGCCCGGCCGCATCGGGGTTGCGGGCAATGCCCTGCACCGCGCCGTGGGCCGAAAGGCCGATGCCAATGCCACCACCCAGCGCGCCAATCATCGCCAGGCCAGCACCAATCAGTTTGGCGGCTTCAATGATGTTCCCTTCCATCGAGACAACCTCCTACGGAATGATAGGTGAGCGTTCCAACGAACTACCCATGAGCGCCCTCGTGGGCCTCACCATGCCCTTGCGTGGCCTGCGCCATGAAAATCATGGTCAACATGCCAAACACCAGGGCCTGAATCACGCCCACGAAGAACTCCAGCAGCAAAACCAGGGACTGCGCGAACACCGGCACCAACGAGCCGATGACGAACAGCATGACCGAACCGGCGAAGATGTTACCGAACAACCGGAAGGAGAAGGAGAGGATTTTGGAGAACTCCGAAATCAACTCCAACAACCCCACGCCGAAGTCAATGGCGCCAAACACGGGCACGGTGAACAAGTTCTTGGTGTTCCAGAACTTGGTGAAGTAGTGCGCCCCCTGGGCCTTGACGCCGATGACCTGGGTCATGAAGACCGAAATCAGGGCCAGGGCCACGGTGAAATTCAAATCGGTGGACGCTACCCGCACCCACGGCACCACCATGTAGCCCTCGCCGTGGGCCTCTTCGCCCGCGGCCTTGACCAGGGCCCACACACCCGGCGCGATTTCCTGCGCGGCCTCACCGCCGTGGGCCGAGTGCTCCAGCCAGCCGATGCTGTCCACGCCGGGGATGAGTTCCATCCAGTTGGACACCAGCACCATCAGCGTGATGGTGGCGAAGAACGGGAAGATGGCCCGTGCCCACTTTCCGGCCGCGGACTCGGTCATGTTGTAGATGCCTTCCAGCAAGGCTTCCATCGCGCCCGCAAAGCCGCCCAGCACCAACTCCCCCTTCTGGACGGCCCGATACACCACCCAGACGATAATCAGCAAAATGATGTCCACCAAAAAGGTGGCCACCAAAGTGTTGGTCAGGTAGAACTCCCCAATCACGGGCAACACGATGGGGTGCTCGGTCAGCCGCTCGGGGGCCAATTGCACATGGGGGCGGATGGGCGGATAGGCTCGGGCCGCAAAGTAGCCCAAAATGATGAACAGCAGCACGAACCAACGGTGTACGCCCCACCGCCACTTCGTCGTCGTTGCCTTCTCCACGGCTTCATTCCTCCTGGGCAGGGTTACGCGGTGCGGATGGCTCGATCTTCGCCGTGGCTTTGCGCACCACCGCGAACATCAACACCACATCCACCGGAATGCTGGCCAACAGCAACAGCAAGGTAAAGAGCGGGCGCGTGCCCAAACGCTGATCCAGCCACAGGCCGGCAATCAGGGCTACCACGATGAGCACAATCGTCAGACAACCCACCTGACCGGCTACCGTGGCCAGGGTCAAATTCAACCAATAGCGTTTCGTTGTCTTCGAAGACCCGTTCATGGCTCGTGCATTGTATCACAAGGGCAGGAGCAGCGTCAACGGTTCGGCGCGTTTTGGGCAAAGCCTCAAGGGGTGGGGGACGGGCTCCGCTCCGGCCGGGCCGCGTCGCAAGCGGCCTGGGGGGTGTTCCGGCCCAGGGCCACGCCCCAGCCTCGGCCGTCGGTCCACACATGCACCCCCTGGGCCGCGACCACGCGCCAGCAGGCCGCCCCGCGCGGTCCAGGGGCATCGCGGGGCCAGGCCGGGCCCAGCAGCAACAGCCGCGGTTCAACCCGACACGGCTCGGCCACCCCCACCCCCGGCGCGGCCAGCCACGCCACCGTGAGGCCCGCGGGCCAGGGACGGCCGTCGTCGTCCCAGGTCAGCAAGGCCCGAAACGCGCCCTGTTCCACCAGCACCTGCCCGCCGCGCGGGGTGACGGCCCGCGCGGTGAGCACAGCCGGCCCGGCCCGCCAGCGCGCGCCGGCCTGGGCGGGCACCACGGGCACCGCAGCCGTGTCCAACGCGGCGCGCAGGGAGCGATAGCCGGGCTCCCCGCCGGCCCCCGGAAGCCACCACACCCGCCGCGGGGGGTAACGGTCCACCACCTCGGCCAGGGCCGCGACCTCGGCGTCGCGGTTCGAGGCCACCACCCACAAATCCAGCGCCCGGCCGCCGGGGCCCAAAAGCGCACCCAGCGCGTGGTCCAGCGTCGCGGCGTCGGCCCCGCCGTTGATGAGCGCCCGCGCGCCGGCGGGGAATTGCACCAACACCGCCTGGCCCTGGGCCGTGGGCAGGAACCACACATGCAGCCGGCCGTCGGGGGCCAGGCGCACCAGCCCCCACAGCCACACATCCAGCGCGGCCAGCCCCCGCGCCACCCAACCGGGATGCAGCCGCCATCGCCCGCGGCTGCGGCGCAGCGCCCAGGTCGCGAGAGCCAGCAGCCCATAGACCAGGGCCACCGTCGCGGCCGAGCCATAGCCCACATGCCAGGTCGGCCGTGGGAGCCGGGCGAAGGCCAACACCACCCGGATGGTGAACGCGGCCCACGGCCACGCCAGCACGGCCAGGGCCCGCCCCAGCGGTTCCACCACCAACCCCACCAGCACGGCCAGGCCCCCCAGCACCATCAACGGCGCCTGCGCGGGCAAAATCAGCGGATTGGCCAGCAGCGCCACGGGCGACACCCGGTGGAAGTAGTAGGCCGACAGGGGCAAAGTGAGCGTTTGCGCGGCCAGGGTGAGCAGGACGAACTCTTCGAGCCAGGGCTGGAGCCGGTCCAGCCACCGGGCAGGCAACCACCGGCTCAAGAGGCGGCGGGCGCCCCGGCTCAACGGGTCGGTGTAGAGCATCAGGCCCAGAGTCGCGGCAAAGGAGAGTTGGAAGCCGATATCCCACAACGCCCAGGGTTGTGCGGCGACCATGACCGCGGCGCTGAAGGCCAGCGTGGTGTAGCCGTGTTGTCGCCGTCCCACCTGGCGGGCCAGCAGGCTGAGACCGCCCATGAGCGCGGCCCGCACCACCGGCGGGTCGGCCCCGACCAGCAGGGTATAGGCCCCCACCGCCAGGGCCGCGAGCAGCGCGCCCCAGGTCCGGCCCAGGCTGCGCGCGGTCAGCCGCGTGACCAGCCCCGCGATGACGGTGATGTTGAAGCCGCTGATGACGATGATGTGCGCGGTGCCGGTGGCCCGAAACGCGGCATACACGGCCTCGGGGATGTCGTCCTCCAGGCCCAGCAGCACCCCGGCGAACAGCGGGCCCTCGGGCGCGGGCCAATAGCGCAACACCAACGCGTGGGCGCGGTCCCGCAGTGCATACAGCAGCCCCCAAAACGAAAGCCCCGCGGCGGTCTGCAGCCGGCCGCCGCGGTAGGCGTAAAGCCGCGCGGCCGCGCCCTGGCGGGCCAGGTAGGCGCGGTAGGTCGGGCGCTCCGCAGGCAGTGGCAGCAGACGCCCGCGCAGCACCACCCGGTCGCCATAGCGCCAGGCAGGGGTCCGCGGGTCCGTACAGCGCACCCACACCCGCCCCCGCAAAGGCACGGCCGAAGCCGCGGGCGTGTCCAGGGGCCGCACCCGCTGCACCTCCAGCACCAGGGCCCAGGCGTCGGGGGCCAGACGTTGGGGCGGGCGCACCACCGTGCCCACCACCCGCACCGCCGCGGAAGGATGGGCCCACGCGTAGGCGGCCACATGGCCGGGGTCGGCCAGCGGCGCGGCGGTGGCCGTGAGCCGGGCCGCGCCCAGGGCCACCAGCATCGCCGCGGTCAGGGGATGCGCGCGCCAGGCGCGCCAAACACGCGAGCCCTGCCAGGTGGGACGCAAAAGCCGCAACCCCATCAGGGCTGCGGCCAAAGCCAGCCAACCGTCGCGCGGGCCCCCGGCCCAGGCGCCCAGGGCCACGCCCAACAGGAAGGCCAACGCGTGCACCAGCAGCGTCACCCGCGCATCCTCCTCGCGCGGCGCCGCCCCCCGGGCGGCCGTCGTTCAAGCCCCCGCTAAGCCCATCTCCCAAGGGGCCGGGGGCGCGTCCCCGCTACGCGTTACGACCGCGCAGCCGCGGGTCCAGAATGTCGCGCAAAGCGTCGCCCACCAGGTTCCACGCCAGCACGAACAGCACCAGCGCGATGCCGGGGAAGACCACGATGTACCAGTAGTCGGCCAGGTTGGTAATCCAGTCGCGCGCGAAAGAGAGCAACTGGCCCCAATCCGCGTAGCCCACCTCCGCGCCGATGCCCAGAAAACTCAGCGCCGCGAAGGTGAGCACATAACTGCCCATGTCCATCGAGGCCACCACGATGGTGGGGAAGATGGCATTGGGCAGAATGTGGCGCAGCAAGATGCGCGCGTCGCTGGCACCGATGACCTTGGCCGCGAGCACATATTCCCGCTCTTTGATGGACAAAATGTCGCTGCGGATGAGGCGCGCATACCCCATCCAGCCAAAGGTAATCAAGGCGATGGTGGCCGGCAACAGGCTCTTGCCCAAAACCGGTGTCAAAATGGCCGAGAGGGTCATGGCGGCCAGCAAGAAGGGGAAGGAGAGGAAGATGTCGGTGATGCGCATGAGCACCATGTCCACCCAGCCGCCATAATAGGCCGACACCGAGCCGATGACGATGCCGATGAGGGCCACCGAGATGGTGATGATGACGCCCACCTTGAAGGCCGTGCGGGTACCCCAGACCACGCCGTAGTAGATATCCCACTGACCGCTGGCCGTGCCCATGATGTGTATCCACTGGTCTGTGCCCATCACCGGCTTCCACCAGAAGGGCAGCGGGGGCTGACGCACCTTCCAGAGGCTGCCGGGCGGCTTGGGGTTGGGGCCAAAGCCATCCCGAGGGATTTGGTACGCGGCCGTGGGGTCGCGGGGAGGCGCCAACACGGGCGCAGCCACGGCCACGAACACGAAGAAGGCCAGCAAGATGAGCCCCATGATGGACAGCGGGTTGTGCAGGAGCCCCCGCAGCAAGCGGTACATCTCGGGCCCCAGCCAGCGTTCCAAACGCCCGCGGCGCGGCAACAACGGTTCACCGGCGACCATTTCAGGGGCGACTTCGGCTTGGGTCATGGTGCTTTTGCCTCCGCCAGGGGTTCATTCCAAACGCACGCGCGGGTCAATGAACGCGTACAGAATATCCACGACCAGGTTCGCGGCAATCAAGATGAAGCCGTTGAACAAGGTGAGGGCCAACACGGTCACCACATCCAGGTAAAGGGCAGCGTCGGCCGCGGCCTTGCCAATGCCCGGATAGTTGAAGACGGTCTCGGTGATGACCACGCCGTTGAGCAGGCCCACCACCATCATGCCGCCGATGGTGACCACCGGCATGAGCGCGTTGGGCAGCGCGTGCCGGAAAATCACCGTCCGCTCCGACAGGCCCTTGGCGCGCGCGGTGACGATGTAGTCCTGCCGCAGCACCTCGAGCATGGACGAACGGGTGACCCGCAAAAGCAAGGCCCAACTGAGGTACGACAGGGTGACGATGGGCAAAATCAAGTGTTTGAGCGCGTCAACGAAAATATCGAAGCGGCCGTTGAGCAGCGCGTCTACGGTGACCAGGTGGGTGTAGGACACGAATTCGGGCGAACGAATGACCTGATTGGCCCAGTCCGACACCCGCCCCGGCGGGAACCACCCCAAACGGGCGTAGAAAATCATCAGCACCAGCAGGCCGAATACGAAGGTGGGGAAGGACCACCCCAAGATGCTGAAGACGCGCGTGGCCTGGTCAATCCAGGTGTTGTGTTTGACCGCGGCCAGCACGCCCAGCACCACCCCGCCGAGGATGACCGGCACCACCGCCCATAGGGCCAACTCCAGCGAGGCCGGGAAGCGGCGCTTGATGATGTCCACCACCGGCTCTGAAGCGCTGCGAGAATAGCCAAAATTGCCGAACAAGATGCCGCCGATGCGTTCGCCGGTGGTGGCGTCGCGCTTGCCCACCAGCCAGGTCCAATATTGGGTCAAGAAATCTTCGTCCAAACCATATTTGCGGATGACCCGCTCCAGCACCCGCTCGTTCTTGGGGATGTCACGGATGTACAGCGACGCGCGCTGCACCGGCCCCAGGAACTGGAGCATGGCAAAGATGAGCAGGGTCACGCCCATAAGCAGCACGGGGATGAGCAACACGCGGCGGATGATATAGTTGGTCATGGCTACGGGTCTCCTGGCCGCGGGCGGGGGACCGCGCGGTCCCCCACCCACGGTTCAACGGTGCGAGCGAACCCCTGCCTCAGGGCTGGGCGATAGAGTAAGCCATGTAGAAGGCCGGGGCGATGGGGTTGTAGTACCAGCCTTCGACCCAGCGTTGCTCGTAATGGCGGCCGGTCACCACCGCCAGGCGGATGGCCGGCGCGTACTCGTAGTCCAACTGCGTCAACTGCTTGTAAATCTCCGCCCGCTTGGCCGGATCGGTCTCCGCCACGCCCTGGTTGACCAGGTCGGCAAACTGGGCCTTGAGGTCTTCAGGCATGTTCTGCCGCGAGGCATAGGTGCCAATCAAGAAGGGCTGGGCCCAGTTGTGCGGGTCGTGGATGTCCTCAATCCAACCGCTGACGAAGATGGGCGTGCGGCTGGCGCGCACTTCTCGCAGGAAGGCCGGCCACGGCAGCGCCACCACCTCGATGCGGAACTTGGGGTCGATGTCCGCGAAGGAGGCCTGCAGAATCTGGGCCACGGTCTGGCGGGTGACATTGCCCGTGTTGTACACAATCTGGAAGCGGAAGCCCTTCTCCCAGACCTGACCGTCCCAGGCCTGCTTCAAGTGCTCGACGCACTTGTCGGGGTCGTAGGAGTAGTGCGGCAGGGTGGGGTCATAGCCGATGACGCCCGGAATCAGCGGACCCACATTCTGGATGCCCTCACCCGCCAGCGCGTCCTGGATGTAGGTGTCCCAGTCGAAGCAGTAGTTGAAGGCCTTGCGGACATGGATGTCGGAGAAGAAGTTGGGCGGAATGCCGTTGCCGTCCAACTGGCCGCTGCCGATGTAGGGGTTGCCGCCCTCGGTGTTGATGTTGAACACGAAGAACGCGTCGGTGCGGGTCACCGTGGGGAAGCCCTTCCACAGGCGCAGGCGCTCGTCGGGGTGCTCGTCGTGCGGCGCGCAGTCGAACTGCTCAGTCTCGGTGTTCCAGGTGCAGACTTCACCCACCAGCGAATCCGCCTGGACGATGTTCTGCCGCGGCACACCCGCGAAGTCCGCGTCGCCGGCCTGCAGCATGGCGAAGCGGGTACCCCATTCGGGCACAATCTTGATGACGATGTTCTCGATGGCCGGCTCGGTGGGGCCGCCCTCGAACAGCGGCACGTTCTGCTCCGCGCGCCAGAAGTTGGGGTTGCGCTTGAGGACGATTTCCTCGCCCGGCGTCCAGTGGTCCAGCATGTAGGGGCCGGTACCGTTGGTCACCTTGGCCAACGGCGTGGTCTCCGAGTCCACACCGTAGTAGTTCTGCCAGGTCGCGCAGTCGCCGTCCCAGGTGCCGTTCTCGATGGCCCATTCCTTGTCAATGATGGAGCCCCACGACTGGGCCAGCGTGGCCAGGAAGGGCGCCCACGGCTGGGCCAGTTTGAAGGTCACGGTCCAGTTCTCGTTGTCGTAGGTGATGACTTCGTTGACCACCCGCTCGCAGACTTCTTGCAACTTGGCGGGGTCTTCCTGCTTCAGGGCTTCGGCGTCATCCACCGCGTCGGGGTTGACCAACTCGGCGATGTCATAGATGCCCGTGCCGAAGAACGGCTCGGTGAACAGCCACTGCGGCGACCAGCCGCCGCCCTGCAGAATGCCGCGCTGGAAGGAGTAGGCCACATCCTCGGGGGTCAAGTCGTTGCCATTTTGGAACTTGATGCCCTTGCGGATGTAGAAGGTGTAGGTGGTGCCGTCCTCGGAAATCTCCCACTTCTCCGCGATGGAGGGCACGAACTCGGTGGCCTTTTCCCGGTTGTAGGTGATGAGTTGGTCATAGATGTTCATGATGACCTCATCACCCTGGCTCTCGTAGTTCCAGGCCGGGTCCAGGGTGTCCGCGTCGCCGATGCCCGCCACCACCAGGGTATCGGGGTGCGAGGACTTGAATTCCTTCTTTTCGGGCTCAGGGGTCACCTCGACAATCTGGGTGACCACTACTTTCTCGCCCTCTTTCTCGACCACCTGGGTGACGACCACGGTCTTGACCACTTCCTGGCCACCGCAGGCCGCCAGCACCAGCACCACAATGGCCAACGCCGCAGCCAACAGCCAAACCGACTTGCGTTTCATAAAATTCTCCTCCTTCTGGGAAGACGGATGGAGCGGACAGAATGGGGGAAGGGACGAGAAACGAATCGCTTTTGGGGGGCAGCACCTCCTTCAGAAAGGGATGAAAACGGACTTACGCGACCACATGACAGGCCACCCAGTGCCCCGGCGCGACCTCGCGCAACTCGGGCTCACGCTCCGCGCACACGGCCTCGGCCAGCGGGCAGCGGGTGCGAAAACGGCAGCCGCTGGGCGGATTGACGGGGCTGGGCACATCGCCTTCCAGGATTTGGCGCTGCTTCTCCCGCTCCTTCTTGGGGTCGGGCACGGGCACGGCCGACAGCAGCGCCTGGGTGTACGGATGCAGCGGATGCTGATACAGTTCGTCGCGGTCGGCCAGTTCCACGATTTTGCCCAGATACATCACCGCGGTGCGGTCGGAGATGTGCCGCACCATGCTCAAATCGTGGGCGATGAACAAATAGGTCAGGTGGAATTTTTGTTGCAACTCTTGGAGCAGATTCACCACCTGGGCCTGAATGGACACATCCAGGGCCGAGATGGGCTCGTCCAACACGATGAACTTGGGCTGCAAGGCCAGGGCCCGGGCGATGCCGATGCGCTGGCGTTGCCCGCCCGAAAACTCATGCGGATAGCGGTGGATGTGCGACGGCCGCAGGCCCACCAGGTTGAGCAGTTCCTTGACCCGCTCTTCCCGCTCCCGCGGGGTGCCGATGTTGTGCACCAGCAACGGCTCCGCGATAATCTGCCCCACGCTCATGCGGGGGTTGAGCGAGGCGTAAGGGTCCTGGAACACCATCTGGATGTGCCGCCGAATACGCCGCAATTCCGCGCCCTTGAGATGGGTCAACTCAACCTCACGGCCGGCGCC
>WGAK01000114.1 GCA_015494815.1 Anaerolineales bacterium
GCCCCACCCCCTTCGGCGCTCCGCCGCCCATCCCGGCCCGCCAATATGACTTTCGCCAGGGCCCCATGCTGGTGTACTGGGAAGTGACCACCGCCTGCGATTTGGCCTGCCAGCACTGCCGGGCCAATGCCCAGCCCTGGCGACATCCGCAAGAGTTGCGCACCGAAGAGGGGTATCGGCTGCTGGAGCAACTTGCCGAGTTCGACCCCAAGCCGCACATCGTGTTCACCGGCGGCGACCCGCTCAAACACCCCGACCTGTTCCCGTGGCTGCGCCGCGCGGTGGCGATGGGCTTTTTGGTGGCCGTCACGCCCGCGGGCACGCCGTTGCTCACCCGCGAGGTCATCCGGCGCTTCAAAGACGAAGGCGTGTGGATGCTCTCGTTGAGCCTGGACGGTTCCACAGCCGAGCGCCACGACGCGGTGCGCATGGTGCCGGGCAGTTTCGAGCGCACGGTGAACGCCATCCGCTGGGCGCTGGAGGTGGGCCTGCCCGTGCAGGTGAACAGCCTGGTCGCGGCCGCGACCTACGACGACATCCCGGCCATCGGCCACCTGCTGGCCGAGTTGGGCGTACAGCGCTGGAGCGTGTTCTTCCTGGTGCCCGTAGGCCGGGGCAAGATTCTGGGCGCCGTCACCGCGGAGCAGACCGAGCACCTGCTGGAATGGCTCTACGACTTCAGCAAGACCGCACCCTTTGCCATCAAGACCACCGAAGCCCACCACTATCGCCGGGTGGCCCTGCAAAAAGCCACGGCCGAAGGCAACCAGCGCCGCCTGCAGGCCCTGCGCCGGGGGTTTGGCATTCGCGACGGCTCGGGCATTCTCTTCATTTCCCACATCGGCGAAATCACGCCCGCGGGCTTCTTGCCCATCGTTACCGGCAATGTGCGCACCGACCACGTGGTGCAGGTCTATCGGGAGCATCCCCTCTTCGTGGCCTTGCGCAACCCCGACGGCTATCAGGGCAAGTGCGGTGTGTGCGAGTATCGCAAGGTGTGTGGCGGCTCGCGCGCCCAGGCCTACGCGTACACGGGCGACCCGCTGGGCTCGGACCCCACCTGCGTGTACATTCCCGAGAAAGCGCGCGTGGCCTGAACGGCCCGCCCCCTGCCGCGAGGGACGACCATGTACATCTGGCTCATCGGCTTGAACCATCGCACCGCACCGGTGGAATTGCGCGAGCGCCTGGCCTGGCCGGCCGAGGCGTTGCGGGACTGGCTGGCCGCGCTGGCCAACCTGCTGCCCGAACGGGCCATCCTGTCTACCTGCAACCGCTTCGAGTTGTACGCGGCCAGTTCCGACCCCCATCTGGCCAGTCAGGCCTTTCGGCGACTGCTGCGGGCCGCGCCCGAGGTCGCCTGGGACGCGGTGGAGCCCGCGCTGTACCGCCGCATCGGCCTGGACGCGGCCCGGCATCTCTTCCGCGTGGCCGCGGGGCTCGATTCCATGATTTTGGGGGAACCGGAAATCTTGGGCCAGGTGGCCGACGCGTACGACCTGGCGCGGGCCGCGGGTGCGGTGGGGCCTTATCTGGCGCACCTCTTTCAGGAGGCCCTGCGGGTGGGCAAGCAGGCCCGCGAACGCACGGCCATCGGCCGCGCGCCCGCGTCGGTGGGCTCCGCGGCCGTGCACCTGCTGCGCCAGGAGGTGCCCGACCTGGCCCAACGCCGCGCCCTGGTGGTGGGGGCCGGCGCGATGGCCCGCACCGCGGCCCGCTATCTGCGCGATGTGCGCCCGGCCGCGCTGGCCGTGGTCAACCGCACCCCCGCGCGCGGCGAGGCCCTGGCCCGCGAGGTGCAGGCGCGCGTCTTCCTGTGGGACGACCTGGTGCCGGCCCTGGCCTGGGCCGATGTGGCCGTGGTGGCCGTAGCCGCGCCGCAGCCGGTCATCACGGCCGCGCACCTGCAAGCCGCTCAGCGCCAGCGCCCAGGGCCGCGCGTGCTGGTGGACATCGGCGTACCGCGCAACATCGCCGCAGAGGTCGCGGCGCTGCCCCAGGTGCGGCTGTACGACATTGACGCGCTGCAGGGCCTGGTGGACGAGGGTTTGGCCCGCCGCCAGCGGGCCGTCCCCCAGGTGGAGGGGCTGGTGCATCAGGCCGTCCAGGAGTTCAACGCCTGGCTGCAAAGTCGCCAGGTCGCGCCCACCCTGGCCGCCCTGCGCGAGCAGGCCGAACGGGTGCGGCAGCAGGTCATCCGCCGCACCCTGCGCCGCTACCCCGACGCGCGGGTGGACCCCGCGGTAGTGGACGAGGTCACCCGCATCTTAGTGGAAAAGTGGCTGCAAATCCCGGCCCGCAATCTGCACCGCCTGGCGCGCGAAGGTCGGGCCGACCCTTACGACGCGGTGCTGCGGCGTCTGTTCGAACTCCCCACCGACCGACCACCGTCGCCCTCGTCGGGCTAACCCACCATCCCGGAGGTATCCCATGTTCCAGGCACCCCAATCGCAAGCCCTCTACCGGCAGGCCCAACGGCTCATCCCCGGCGGCGTAAATTCGCCCGTGCGGGCCTTTCGGGCCGTTGGCGGCACGCCCCTGTTCATCGCCCGCGGGCAAGGCCCCTACCTGTGGGACGAGGACGGCCATCGTTTCGTGGACTATGTGCTGTCGTGGGGCCCTCTCATCGCGGGCCACGCGCACCCCAAGGTGGTGGAAGCCATCACCCGCACGGCCCGGCAAGGCACCTCCTTCGGCGCGCCCACCCGGCTGGAAATCGCGCTGGCCGAGCGGGTGGTTGAGATGGTGCCTGGCGTGGAGATGGTGCGCTTCGTCAACTCGGGCACCGAGGCCACCATGAGCGCGCTACGCCTAGCGCGCGCGGCCACCGGCCGGACGAAAATCGTCAAGTTCGCGGGCAATTACCACGGCCACGGCGACGCGCTGCTGGTGCGCGCCGGCTCGGGCGTGGCGACCCTGGGCCTGCCCGACTCGCCGGGCGTGACGCCGGGCACCGCACAAGACACTTTCGTGGCCGACTACAACGACCTGGCTTCGGTGCAGGCCCTGTTCGAGCGCTATCCCGACGACATCGCCGCGGTCATCGTGGAACCTGTGGCGGGTAACATGGGCGTGGTGCCGCCTCAGCCCGGCTTTCTGCAAGGGCTGCGCGACCTCACCCGCAAGTACGGCGCGCTGCTCATCTTCGACGAGGTGATGACCGGCTTTCGGGTGCACTTAGGCGGCGCGCAGGCCCTCTACGGCGTCGAGCCCGACCTGACCACCTTGGGCAAAGTCATCGGCGGCGGGCTGCCCGTGGGCGCCTACGGCGGCAAGCGCGCGCTCATGGAGCAGGTCGCGCCGGTGGGGGCCATGTACCAGGCCGGGACACTGTCGGGCAACCCCCTGGCCATGGCCGCGGGGCTGGCGACCTTGGACATCATCCGCGAGCCCGGCGTGTGGGACGACCTGACCGCGCGCACCCAACGCCTGGTGGCGGGCCTGCGCGATGCCGCGGCCGCGGCCGGCATCCCCGTGCAGGCCACCGCGGTGGGCACCATGTTCGGCCTGTTCTTCCACCCCGGCCCGGCCCCCACCAACTGGGACGAGGTGCGCCAGGCCGACACCGCGCGTTACGCGCGCTGGTTCTGGGCCATGATAGCGCGTGGGGTGTACTTCGCGCCCTCGCAGTTCGAGGCCGGGTTCCTCTCCACCGCGCACGACGACGCGGTCATCCAGGCGACCTTGGACGCGGCATATGAGGCGCTGCGCGCGCTGGCCGCCGCCCCGGCGGGGGCCAGCCAGGCCTGAACATCCACGGAGTTGCTCATGACGCGCTTTCTCGATGCCTGTTATCGCCGGCCCACCGACGCCACGCCCGTGTGGTTCATGCGGCAGGCCGGGCGCTATCAACCCGAATACCGCGCCCTGCGCGCCCGCTACGACCTGCTGACCTTGCTGCGCACGCCCGAGTTGGCCGTGCAGGTCACGCGGTTGCCCAAAGCCTTAGGGGTGGACGCGCTCATCCTGTTCGCGGACATCCTGCTGCCCCTGGAGCCCCTGGGCCTGGGGCTGCACTTCGTGCCGGGCGAAGGGCCTGTGCTCGAGCATCCCCTGCGCACGGTGGACACCATCCTCGGGCTGCGGCCCTTCCCGGTCGAAGAGGCGTTGGGCTTCGTGCTGGAGACGGTGCGGGGCGTGCGCGCGGTCGAAAGCGACCTGCCCCTCATCGGCTTCGCGGGCGCGCCGTTCACCCTGGCCTCGTATGCCATCGAGGGCGGCGGCTCGCGTCACTATACGCATACCAAGCGGCTGCTGTACACCCACCCCCACGCCTGGGACCACCTGATGCAGGTGCTCACCGACATCACCGCGGCCTATTTGCGCGCCCAGGTGCGCGCCGGAGCCCAGGCCGTGCAGGTGTTCGACAGTTGGGTCGGCGCGCTCAGCCCGCGCACTTACCGCCGCGCGGTGTTGCCCCACCTGCAACGGCTGTTCGCCCGCCTGGCCGACCTGGGCGTCCCGCGCATCTACTTCAGCACGGGCACCGCGGGCCTGCTGCCCGACCTGCAAGCCCTGGACGCGGAGGTCATCGGCGTAGACTGGCGCGTGGACCTGGGCCGGGCCTGGGACCTGGTGGGCGGGGCCGAGCGGGTCGCCATCCAGGGCAATCTCGACCCCCTGGCCCTGTTCGCGCCGCCGGAAGTGCTGGCCGCGGAGGTGCGTGCGGTGCTGGACCAGGCCGCGGGCCGGCCCGGCCACATCTTCAACCTGGGCCACGGCATCCTGCCCGCCACCGACCCCGACCAGGTGCGTCGGGTGGTGGACTGGGTGCACGCGGCCACGGCATCCTGATCGCGACCCGCGCCCGCAACGCGGCCCCCCCTTTCCCACGGAGGACATCATGCCCGACCTGGCCGTTTTTCTGCTGTCGTTCGGCACGCCCGACGACCCCGAAGACACCGAGGCCATCGCCCGCTTCCTGCACAACATCCGGGGCGGACGCCCCACCCCGTCCGAACTGGTGCGCGAGGTGCAAATGCGCTACCGGCGCATCGGCGGCTCGCCCCTGAACCAGCGCGTGGCCGCCATTGCCCAGGCCTTGCAGGCCCGCCTGCAAAGCCACTCGCCCGACATCCGGGTTTTCGTGGGCAACCAGTATTGGGAGCCCTACATCCGGGATGTGGCCCGCGAGATGCACGCCACCGGCTATCGCCGGTGGGTGGCCCTGCCCCTGGCGCCGCAATACTCC
>WGAK01000115.1 GCA_015494815.1 Anaerolineales bacterium
CAGCGGGGCGAACTGGTGGTCAAGGTCACCCGGCCGCTGCAAGAAGAACTGGAGCGCCTGTACGAGGGGCAAATCCTTATGGCCTTTCTGCACCTGGCGGTGGCGCATCCCAACAAAGTGCGCGCCTTGCTGACGCGGCGGGTGACGGCCATCGCTTTGGAGACCATCCAGGAGGATGACGGCTACAAGCCCTTGCTGCATCCCATTGCCAAATTGGCGGGGCGTTTTGCCCCCACCATCGCGGGGGGCTTGCTGCGGAACGACGCGGGCGGCAAGGGCATTCTGCTGGGCGGCGTGCCCGGCGTGCCGCCGGCCGAGGTGGCGGTCATCGGCGTGGGCTCGGTGGGCACGGAAGCCGCGCTGGCCTTCGCGGCCCTGGGCGCGTCGGTGTACGCCCTGGATGTGCGGCCCCAGGCGCTGGAGGCCGTGGACCGCTGGTCCCACGGGCGGGTGGTGACCTTGCTGGCCACGCCGCACAACGTGCGCAAGGTGTTGTCCTTCGCCGATGTGGTGGTGCTGGCCGTGAACAAGCCGGGCTATCGCGCGCCCGTGGTGGTGACGCGCGACTTGCTGCGCACCATGCGCCCGCGCTCGGTCCTCATGGATTTCTCCATTGACCAGGGGGGCGCGGCCGAGACCAGCCGTCCCACGCAGCACAGCCGTCCCACTTTCGTCGAAGAAGGCATCATCCACTACTGCGTCCCCAATGTGACCGGCGTGCTGGGGCGCACCGCAACGCACACCATCAGCAACGCGTTGCTGCCCTGGGTGCAGGCCATCGCGGAGCAGGGGCTGGATGCCGCGCTGCGGTCTTACCCTGCCCTGGCGCGCGGGGTGCAAACCCGCGCCGGCCGCATCGTGCACCCCGCGCTGTACGAAATGTACGCCGCGCACACGGGAGAGGCATGACATGGCCTATTGGGAGCGCACCTACCATCAACGCATGACCACCGCGGAAGAGGCGGTCCAACGCATCCAGTCGGGCCAGCGGGTGTTCCTCACGGGGAACTGCTCCGTACCCCAGCAGGTGCTCAAGGCCCTGGTGCAACGGGCGCGTGCGGGCGATATCGAGAATGTGGAAATCGTGCAAGTGCTCACCGTGGGCGACGCGGACTATGTCAGCCCGGATTTGGAGGGCCGCCTGCGGGTCAACACCCTGTTCATCAGCGCCAATGTGCGCCGGGCCGTGCACGAGGGCCGGGCCGATTTCACCCCCGTCTTTCTGAGCGAGGTGCCCGGCCTGTTCCGTCGCGAACTGCCCCTGGATGTGGCCCTCATCCATGTCTCGCCGCCCGATGAGCACGGCTTCTGCTCCTTTGGCGTGGAAGTGGGCATTACCAAGCCCGCGGCCGAGGCCGCGCGGGTCATCATCGCCGAGGTCAACGACCGCATGCCCCGCACCTTGGGCGATTCGTTCATCCATGTGTCCAAAATCGACGCGTTCGTGCCCGTCTCGTACCCGTTGCCCGAATTGCCCCAGGGCCAGCCGGGCGAGGTGCAGATGCGCATTGCCCAGCACATCGCAGACCTCATCCCCGACGGCGCGACGCTGCAACTGGGCATCGGCGGCATCCCCGACGCGGTGCTCTACTACCTGAAAGACAAGCGCGACCTGGGCATTCACACCGAATTGTTCTCCGACGGCGTGGTGGAACTGGTGGAGCAGGGCGTCATCACCAACGAACGCAAGACCTTGCACCGGGGCAAAATCATCGCCGGTTTCGTGCTGGGCACCCAGCGCCTGTACGACTTCATCGACAACAACGCGATGGTGGAATTCCACCCCACCGACTATGTGAACGACCCCTTCGTCATCGCCCAGAACGACAACATGGTGGCCATCAACTCGGCCATCGAGGTGGACCTCACCGGCCAGGTGTGCGCGGATTCCATCGGCCCCAAGTTCTACAGCGGCGTAGGCGGTCAGGTGGACTTCATTCGCGGCGCGGCCCGCAGCAAAGGCGGCAAGCCCATCATCGCGCTACCCTCCACGGCCAAAGGCGGCACCATCTCCCGCATCGTGGCCACCCTCAAGCCCGGCGCGGGGGTGACCACCACCCGCAACGATGTGCACTATGTGGTCACCGAATATGGCGTGGCCTACCTGCACGGCAAGACCATCCTCCAGCGGGCCGAGGCCCTCATCGGCATCGCGCATCCCGACTTCCGGGCCGACTTACGCCGCGAGGCCCGGCGTTTGGGCTTTTTGTAAACGCGGGCTTGGGCCGCGCGTCAGCCTTCGCTTTCGTCGGACCAATGGGAAGGCACCCGCCGCGCGGGTGGGAGCCAGGGCGGTGCGGTGGTGAGCCCCAGCGCGTAGAGCAGCGAGACCACGATGCGCGCGGTCGCGCCCCAAATGGTGGCCGTGTCCCAGGGGAAGGCATAGGTGGGCACGGCCACGCCGTGGACCATCCGCCAGTGACGCTCCAGATGCTGTGGTTGGGCCAGCCAGGCCAGGGGCACGGTGAACACGCGCGCCACCTCCGCGGGTTGCAGGCGCAGGGGGCGCGGCCAGTCGGTCACCTGCCCTACCCACGGATGCACCCAGTAGTTGCTGGCCGTGCGATGCAGCGGCAGCGCGGCCCACAAGTCAATGGCGCTCGGGGGCAGGCCGATTTCCTCATGGGTTTCGCGGCGGGCGGTGTGCTGCGCGGTGGGGTCGGTGGGCTCGACCCGGCCGCCGGGGAACGAAACCTGGCCGCTGTGCGGGTCGTGAGGATGCCGGGCGCGCTGGATGAACAGCAGGTGCCAGCCCTGGGGGCCGGGGACGAAGGGCACCAGCACGGCCGCGGGGCGTCCGGGCGCGGGCAAGGCCGCGCCATATGGGTCCACCACCGCGGGCAGTTGGCCGCGGCGCTGGCGCAGGGTGCGTTGCAAGCGTTGCGCGTCCCAGAGCCAGGGCGGGGTTGCGGGCCCGGTAGGGGACATGTCAACCTCCGGCCGGGGCCACCCGCACGCCACAATAGGCGCAATACGCGGCCTGGCGGTCGGGGGCCCATTCGACCTCGTCGTGACGCACGGGCGCGCCGCACGCGGGGCAATGGGTGGGCAGCGTGAGCACGGCCGGTTGGGCCGCAGGCCCGGCCGTTGGGGGCCGCGCGGGAAGGCGCGCCACCCAGGTCGCGTGCCAGGCCTCGGCCTGGGCCGCGGCGCCGGCCTGCCGCAAGGCGTCCTCTAAGCGTTGGGCCAGGCCGCGGGCCCAGCCTAAGCGTCCGTGCTGCACCAGGGTGTCCAGCGCGGGCCCGGCCAGGGCCTGCGCGTCTTCGACCCGACCGGCCAGCGCCAGCGCCTGGGCCGCGCGCAAGGTCAACCCCGCGGCGCGAGCCGTCCAGCCACCCCGCCGCGCGGCCTGGGCCAGGTCCAGCCAGAGGGCCGCGGCCTCGGCGTAGCGCCCGGCCTGCATATGCGCCTCGGCCCGCCGCAGGCGTTGCAGCACGCGCGGGGGCAAGGGCCGGGCCAGCCACGCGCGCCGAACCGGCGGCGGCACAGGACGGCGACGAGGGCGTCGGCGACGGAACATCAGGCGTCCTCCTGCGGGGGAGATGGCGGTTCCAGCACGGGCCGCCCGAAGATGAGGTAGCCCGTGTGGGCCACCATGCGGTCGGTGGGGCGCAAACGTTCGGGCACGGGCTTGTAGAAGCGCAGCAAAATCTCGGCCACCTCGACGAAGGCGAAGCCGTGGGCTTCCAGCGCGGCCACCAGACGGCTGACCTGGTTGGTGGTGGGCACCAGCGCGCCGAAAAAACCGCCCGGCCGCAACGCGTTCCGCACCTGGGGGATGTAAGCCTCGGGCGTGGGCACATCCAGAAACAGCGCGTCCACATCGTGCTCGAAGAAGCCCTGGGCAATGTCGTGCAGGTGGAAAGTGACGCGCGCTTCCAGTCCCCACAGGGCCAGGTTGGCTTTGGCCAGGGCTTGCATCTCGGCCCGCCGCTCGTAGGAATACACCCGCCCGTGTTCCCCCACCGCGTGGGCCAGGGCGGTGGTCAACGCGCCCGAGCCTGTGCCGGCTTCGATGATGTGGGTGCCGGGGCCTACGCTCAATCGCAGCAGAATGTAGCCGATGTCTTTGGGGAACAGGATTTGGGTGCGGCGTTTGGTCTCGCGCAAGATGTCGGACAGGCTGGGCGGCAGCACATAGAACGGCACGCCCAGGTGGGTGGTTATCCGGCTGCCCCAGGGCAGGCCGATGAGCGCATCGTGTTCCACGATGCCTTTGTGGGTGTGCAGGCGTTCGCCCGGCGTGAGGCGCACGAAGAAAAAGCGGTGGCCGCGCACGGCGGTCAATTGCACCCAATCGCCGGGTTGGGTTTGGCGGTGGCGTCGAGGTTGGTTCAGCATGGCGTTCCTTATTCGTGCAAATAGCGAGGACGGCTGGCCTTCCAGGCATACCAGCCCAGCGCCAGCCCGACGATGACCAGCGCGGCGCCGACCAACGCCAGCAGGGGGGAACCCTGCGCCCGACCTTCCGCGCCCAAGGGCGCGAGCAGCCCCACATTGGCCCGCGCGTATTGCGCGCCAAAGCCCACATACAGCGTGTCGCCGGGCTCCAGGCGCAGGGGGCGGTTGGTGGCGGTGGTCGGGTTCATGCCTTCGGGGATGCCCATGGCCAGGCTGTACTCGCCGGGCGGCAGGTCCTCGAAGCAACGTTCTTCGTCCGCGGTGGTGTCGGTGTAGGCGTCGCCGGTGCGGCCTTGCAGGCTCACCGCGCCCCCGGCCAGCAGGGGTTCATCGTCATCGCGTACCGCGTTGCCGTTGGTGTCTTCGAACAAGAAGACGCAGATGGTGCCCGCGGGCGGCACCACCGTGGGTGTCGGCAGCATGGGCGTGGCCGTGGGCTCGGTGATGGCGGGTGTGGGCGTGGCACCCGGTACGGCATAGCCCAAAATCAGCGGCTGACCGGGCGATACCGTGTCGGAGCGCAGATCGTTGAGGGCCCGCAGTTCTTCGATGGGCACGCCGCTGATGGCCGCGATGCGCCACAAGGTGTCGCCGGGCTGGACGATGTACACGATGGCCCCGTCTTCGCGCGGGGTGGGGG
>WGAK01000116.1 GCA_015494815.1 Anaerolineales bacterium
GTTCCATGCTCTCGAACAGCGGCGGGCTCACCCGTTGGCCGGTGACCGCCACCCGCACCAGGCCAAAGACCTGGCGCGCGTGCAACCCCAGTTCGTCCACCAGCGCGCGCATGGGCGGCTCGGTGGTAGAGGCGCGCATGTCGGGCAGGCTTTCGAGCAGGGCCAGCACCCGCCGCGCGACCTGCAGCGCCTGCTCGGGCGTCAGGCCTTTGGGTACCAGTTCCGCGGGGTCGGGGTGCACTTCGGCCTGGAAGAAGAACGCGGTCAGACGGGGAGCGTCGTCTAAGGTGGTGATGCGGGTTTGAATCAAGGGCACGATGGGCTGCAGGTCGGCCGCGGTGACCGCGAACCCGGCCTGCCGGTAGAACGGTACCAGGCGGCGGGCCAACTCGTCGGGCGGCAGCGCCCGCACATGCAGCCCCTGGAAGTGGTCCAACTTCTTGAAGTTCACGGCCGCGGGCGAGGGCTTGAGCCGGGCCAGCGAGAATTTGGCGATGAGGTCGCTCATGGTGAAGAACTCGGTGCGGTCGTCGTAACTCCAGCCCATGAGCGCCATCCAGTTGTTGATGGCCTCGGGCAGGTAGCCGAACGCGCGCAGGTCTTTGATGAGTACCGATTTGTGGTCTTTGCGAAAGATGTCGGCGTCGCGTTTGCTGATTTTGCCCTTGCCGCTGGGTTTAAGGAAGGTGGACAGATGCACCCACACGGGCTCGGGCCAGCCAAAGGCCCGATACAAATGGCCGTGCAGCGGAAAGGTGCCCAACCATTCCGCGCCCCGCAGCACGTGGGTGATGCGCATCAGGTGGTCGTCCACTACCACCGCCAGGTGATACGTGGGCAGGCCGTCGGACTTGAGCAGCACGAAGTCGTCAATGTCTTTGTTGGCCACGGTGATGTCGCCGCGGATGAGGTCGTGCACGGTGATGCTGCCTTCGCGAGGGGCTTTGAAGCGCACCACGTGCGGCTCGCCCGCGGCAACCCGGCGTTTGGCCTCGTCGAGGGGGATGTTTCGGCAGCGGCCGTCGTAGCGGGGCGGCTGTTTCTTGCGGCGCTGCTCGGCCCGCAGTTTGGCCAGGCGTTCGGGCGAGCAAAAGCAGTAGTACGCGTGGCCTTGCTCGACCAACTGTTCCGCGTAGGGACGATAGAGATGCGCGCGCTCGGTTTGGCGGTAAGGCCCATACGGCCCGCCCTTGTCGGGGCCTTCATCCCATTCCAGGCCCAACCAGCGCAGGTTGTCCATGAAATCTTGCTCGGCCTCGGGCACAAAGCGTTTGCGGTCGGTGTCTTCGATGCGCAGGATGAACTGACCGCCGGTTTGGCGGGCCAGCAAGAAGTTGTACAGCGCGGCCCGCGCGCCACCGATGTGCAAATAGCCGGTGGGCGAGGGCGCAAACCGCACGCGGGCGGGCGTGGGGGTCGGCTGAGTCATCATGGCCTCCTGGAAAACGGCTCGGATGCAGGCGGCCGTGAGGCGGCCGCGGCCCGATTATACCGTGTTGGCTCAAGCGGTCGCTTCCGACGGGGCCGGGCGGCCCTCCGCGTAGGCGCGGGCCGCGCGCAGGAAGGCCAGGAAGAGCGGATGCGGCCGGGTCGGGCGCGAGAGAAATTCGGGGTGGAATTGGGTGCCTAACATGAAGGGGTGGTCGCGCAACTCGGCAATCTCGACCAGGCGGCCATCGGGCGACAGGCCCGAGAACACCATGCCGGCCTGTTGCATGACCTCGCGGTAAGTGTTGTTGAACTCGAAGCGGTGGCGATGGCGCTCTTCGACCACTTCCGCTTCGCCGTAGGCGGCCTTGGCCTTGGTGCCGGGCTGCAGCACGCACGGATACAGCCCCAGGCGCATGGTGCCGCCCATGTCGGTGATGGAGCGCTGGTCGGGCATCAGGTCAATGACCGGATGCTCGGTGCCGGGGTCGAATTCGGTGGAGTTGGCGTCTTCGTAGCCCAGCACATGCCGCGCGAATTCCACCACCATGAGTTGCATGCCCAGGCACAGGCCCAGGTAAGGCACGCGGTGCTCGCGCGCGTAGCGCGCCGCGGCGATTTTGCCCTCGATGCCGCGCGAATCGAAGCCGCCGGGCACCAGCACGCCCGCAGCCTTGCGCACGGCCTCCCAGGCCTCGGCGCGGTCTTTCTCCAGGTCCGCGGCCTGCACCCAGGCGATGTCCACCTCCACGCCCAACTCCAGCCCGGCGTGCACCAGGGCCTCTTTGACGCTCATGTACGCGTCGCGCAACTCGACATATTTGCCCACCAGCGCGATGGGCAATTTGGGCTTGGTGGCGCGGGCCTTGCTCACCAGCGCCTGCCAGCGAGACCAGTCGGGCCGCCGGCGGGGTTCCAGATGCAGCCGCTCCAGCAGATATTCGGCCACGCCGGCCTGTTCCAGCACCAGCGGCACTTCGTACAGCACATCCACGGTCACCAGGGGCACCACCGCGCGGGGTTCCACATCGCAAAACAGCGCGATTTTGTCAATCAGTTCGGGGGGCACAGGATGGTCGGAGCGGGGCACAATCATGTCGGGCGAGATGCCGGCCGAGCGCAATTCACGCACCGAGTGTTGCGTGGGCTTGGTCTTGAGTTCGCCCGTGGCCCGGATGTAGGGCAGCCAGGTCACATGGACATAGGCGGTGTTCTCGCGGCCCACATCGTTGCGCATCTGGCGAATGGCCTCCAGAAAGGCCACGGATTCGTAATCGCCCACGGTGCCGCCCACTTCGACGATGACGATTTCCGCGTCTAAGGATTCGCCCACCAGCGCGATGCGGCGCTTGATTTCGTTGGTGATGTGGGGGATGACCTGAATGGTGCCGCCCAAGAAGTCGCCTCGCCGCTCTTTGGCGATGATTTCCGCGTAGACCTGGCCGGTGGTCACATTGCACATGCGGTTGAGGCGCACATCCATGAAGCGCTCGTAGTGCCCCAGGTCCAGGTCGGTCTCCGCGCCGTCGTCCAGCACGAACACCTCGCCGTGCTGATAGGGGCTCATGGTGCCGGGGTCCACATTCAGGTAAGGGTCCAACTTTTGGGCGGCGACCCGAAAGCCGTATTCCTTGAGGGCGCGGCCCAGAGCCGCGGTGGTCACGCCTTTGCCCACGGAACTCAACACGCCGCCGGTGACGAAAATGTATTTGCGCATTGCGCTATCTCCTTGGGGGACAGGGGAATGACCGGGCCTGAGCCGCCCCTGCGGCACCAAAAGACAGCGCCGGGTGCGACGACCAGCGGTCGCGACCCGGCGTTGGGTCCCGCGTGTTCACGGGTCGGGTCCACGGACCACGACCGAATCTTCGGGGGAGCAGGCACCGTGACAGGCTCATCACGGGCCTTAAGTGTACCACAAGGTTGGCCTCGCGCGGCGCGTTCTGACTCTTTCCGTCAACTTGCGACACGCCTCGCGCCGCGTGGGGTGCGTGCGAAAATCGCCGAAATCGGTGAACAGGCCATCTTGGGGCGCAGGGCCGAAAGTGACTTTGGGGGCGTGGGCGCTGACGCCTGACGCCTGTTCGCTGACCGCTGCCAGGCGGCGAAGCCATCGCCTGCGTGGACCCGACGAGGGCCTGGGTCTCACGCGAGGCGGCATAGGCTCCTGTCTGACGGCGTCAGGAGCGGGCGCACGCCGTGCGCCCCTACCGGGCGCTGCGCGCCCTCGCAACGACACATGCGAGGATGCCTGCCGCGGCCAGTAGGTCGCATTGGAC
>WGAK01000117.1 GCA_015494815.1 Anaerolineales bacterium
CGCCGCGACCTGCACGACGGCCTCGGGCCGCAACTCGCCGGTCAGGTGCTCACCCTGACCGCCGCTCGCCGCCTGGCCGCCGCTGACCCCCAGGCCGCCGACCGCCTGCTGGCGGAGGCCATTCGCCACGCGCAGTCCGCTACCGAGGACATCCGCCGCCTGATTCACGAACTGCGTCCGCCTGCCCTGGACAACCTCGGCCTGGCGGGTGCACTGCGCTCGCTGGCGAGCCACTTCGAACGCAGCGGCCTGCGCATCCACCTGCACCTGCCCGAAGACCTCGGCTCTCTGCCTGCGGCCGTGGAGACGGCTTGCTATTTCATCTGCCAGGAGGGCCTCAACAACATTCTGCGTCACGCGCAGGCTTCGCAATGCCATCTCTCCCTGGCTCGCGGCGAACACCTGTGCCTGGAAATTCGCGATGACGGCGTGGGGCTACCGGCGGAACACCAGCCGGGCATTGGTCTGCGCTCCATGCGGCGGCGGGCCGAGGAGATTGGCGGCTCGTTCTACATTGCTCCGCACCCCAAAGGCGGCACTCTCTTGCGCGTACAACTGCCGGTGCAATGACAGGCCATGGTATGACCGGCCCGGCGCGGTTTGCCTGATGAGTTGCCCGGTTGGGATATATTGAGTCCGATAAGTAGGGTTACCTGACAACGGCGGTGGTGGGATGGACATGTTGCATATCTTACTGGTTGATGACCACCCTGTGTTCCGCTTCGGGATGCGCGCTTTGCTGACTTCGTTGCCGGAAGTGGCCGAGGTACGCGAAACTTCCTCGGGGGAGGAGGCCATCGCCCTGGCTGCTATTTCGCCGCCTGACTTGATTTTGATGGATATCAACCTGCCCGACATCAGCGGTATCGAGGCCGCGCAGCGTATTCTGGCCCTCAATCCCGAAGTCAAAGTGCTGATGGTCACCATGAATGACGATGAATCGGTCTTTGAGGCCGTCCAGGCCGGGGCGCGGGGTTATATCCTGAAGGGCGCCGACCCCGACGAGACATTGCGCGCCATCCGCGCCGCGGTGAGTGGTGCGACGGTCTTCAGCCCGGCGGTGGCGGAACGGCTTTTCGAGCAGGTGCGCGCGTCACAGACCTCGCGGCAGACCACCCCTTTCCCCGAACTCACGGCGCGCGAGCGCGAGGTGCTGCGACTTATCGCCCAGGGGTTGACCAACGCGGCCATTGCTGAGCGCCTGGTGCTTTCCCCAAAGACCGTCCGCAATCACGTTTCCAACATTTTCTCCAAACTGGGTGTTTCCAGTCGCGCCGAGGCGGTGGTCAAGGCGCGTCAGGCCGGGCTGCACACGCCATAAGGGCGCGCGGGGCGCCCTCGATGGGCGGCCGGCCGGTCGCCCGCTCCCCACGCGGACGCGAAGGACGGCCTCCAGGCCTGTATCCGCCTACACCCCGTGCTCTCGCGCCCAGACGATGGCCTGGGCCCGGTCTTGCACCCCCAGTTTGTCGAAGATGCGCGAAATGTAGTTCTTCACCGTGCCGTGGGCCAGGTACAGCCGCTCGGCGATTTGGCGGTTGTTGAGCCCTTGGGCCATCAGGTGCAGAATCTCCCGCTCGCGCGCGGTCAGTTCGCCGTAGGGGGCCGCGGGGGGCGGTTGGGGCAGCCGGGCGAACTCGGCCAATACCTTGCGGGCCACCGAGGGCTCGATGAGCGCCCCGCCGGCGGCCACGGTGCGCACCGCGGCGGCCAACTCGCTGCCGGAGACATCCTTGAGCAGGTAGCCCAGGGCCCCTGCCCGCAGCGCCTCGAAGACCACTTCGTCGTCGTCAAAGGTGGTCAGGATGACGATGCGGGCCTGAGGGTCGTGTTCCAGGATGCGCCGGGTGGCCTCCACACCGTCCATCTTGGGCATGCGGATGTCCATGAGTACCACATCAGGCCGGTGGGCGCGGTACGCCTCCAGGGCCTGCTGCCCGTCTTCGGCCTCGGCCACGACTTCCAGGCCGGGCTCCAGTTCCAGCAGGATGCGCAGGCCATCTCGCAGCAGCCGTTGGTCGTCTACCAGCAGCACGGTGACGGGGGGCATGGCTTACTCCTCTTGCATGAACCAGCCGAGGCCGAGGATTTCCGAGAGCAGAAAAACGTCCAACACCAGCGCGAGCAGCGCGGTCGCGGCTTTGGCCAGCCAGATGTCCAGGGGCAGATTCAGGGGGATGAAAATGGTGGGGCCGCCGGGCAGCGTGAGGCCGGCGCTGCTTGCCTCTACAGTCCGCCCGAAGAACAGCCAGCCGTGTAAGGGCACGGCCAGCGTCAGGGCGACCAGAACCGCGAACAGGCGCGGGCTGAAGCGCGGTTTTCGGGCCAGGCTGCGGATGAGGTTGCCGAACAAATACACCCCCACGGCCAGGAAGCCCAAACCCGCGCTCACCGGCCACACGGGGGACTGCCCGCCGAAATACGCCTCCCGAGGGAGCAGGCCGACCAGGGCCGCCAGGGGCAACAATCCGGCCACCACGAACGCCAGCGCGAACACCAGCGCACAGCCTAAGGCCAACCCCCGCGTGACGGGGTTTTGGGGCGGCTGGGGTGCTGGGCCGGTCGGGGCACGGGAGGGGCGTTGGATGGGCATGGCTTCCTCCTGAAGGCGCGGGGCGCTGCCCCACGCTGACGTTCAGGTGGGCAATCGTACCTCCAGCCGCGCGCCGCCCTGGGGGGCCGGACCGAAGTGCACTGTGCCGCCCAGGTGGGCTGCCCGTTCGCGCAGGCCCCGCAGGCCAAAGCCGCCCGCGTCGGCTTGCGGCCCTCGCCCGTCGTCGCGAATGCGCAGGGTGAGGTGCGCCCCGTCGGCTTCCAGCGTCACCCAGGCCTGGGTGGCCGCGGCGTGCTTGTGGATGTTGGTCAGCCCCTCCTGCACCGCGCGGTAGAGGGTCAGGCGCTGGGCCGGGGCAAGCGGCGGCAGGTCGGCGGGCCAGGTCAGGTGCACGGTCAGGCCGGTGGCCTGCTGAAAATCCGCCACCAGGCGGCGGACGGCGTGTTCCAGCGGCAGGTCGCTCTCCAGCGGCTGGCGCAGCGCGGCCACGGTCTGGCGTAATTCGCGCAAAGCGGCGCGCACTTGTTCGCGCACGGTGGCGACCATGCCTGCGGCCCGTTCCGGTTGGGTGGGAATCAGGCGCTCGGCAGCCTCCAGTTGCACCGCGGCCACGGTCAGGCGGTGGCCTAAGGTGTCGTGCATCTCGCGGGCCAGGCGGTTGCGTTCTTCGGCCACGGCCAGTTCTTCCACGCGGGCGGCATAATCCTGCAGTTGACGGTGAGCGGCTTGCAGTTCGCGCAGCAGGCGTTCGCTCTCGGCGCGGGCCTGCTGGGCCCGGTGGGTGAGGTGCGCGAAGACGGTGAAGAACGCGAAGCCGCTGGCGTAAATCGTCGCGGCCACCAGCCCGCCCAGCAGTCCCTCGTGGACGACCAGGAGGAGCAGACTCAGCAGCGTGAAGCCGCCTATCCAGGTGTAGGCCTCGCGGCGCGGCAGCGCCAGGATGGCGTACACGCTCATCATGTAAAACCAGACGATGAAGAAGGTGGCTTCGGGCACCAGGGTCAGCAGGGCGACGATGATGGCCGTCTGAACGCCCAAGAGGGCATGGGCCCAGCCCCGGCGCGCCCACACGCCGGGTTTGAAGACCAACAAACTGAGCAGCCCAAAGGCCACCACCAGCGCCAGTACGGCCCAGCGGGCGGGGTGCTGTTGCTCGAAGACCAGAACGGCCCCGGCCGCCCCCACGGCAAAGGTGGTCAGGTAATACGAAAAAATTTCCAGCGACGGACGCGCGCGTCTCATGGCCTCATTTTACCTTATGGGCAAAGGCAGGGGCGGCCGGCCCGTGTCTCCCGTCGCTCCTACTCCCACCGAAAGCGCCACAGGCCGACGGCGAGGAAGGCCGCGCCGAAGGCCAGCAGCACGCCCGCCTCGGGCAGCACGGCCCCCAGCCCCAGGCCGCGCACCACGATGTTCTGAAAGCCCCGCATCCCCCAGTAAGTGGGCAGGGCCTGCGCCAGACTTTGCATCCACGGCGGCACGATTTCGATGGGCCACCATGCGCCGCCTAAGGACGCCAGCACCATGACCACCACCGTGCTCAGCGCGTCGGCCTGGGCCGAGGTGCGCGCCAGCGCGGCCACCAGGATGCCCAGCGCCGTGGCCGCGAAGCCGTAGGCCAGCAGCATGGCCGCCAGCGCGCCCGGCGCCTGCCCCCAGTTCACCCCCAGCACCCGGCCAAAGCCCACCATGAGGCTCATCTGCACCAGCGCGCTCAGGTAGATGCCCAGCAGTTTGCCGCCGATGAGGGTGGCCTTGCCCAGCGGCATGACCAGCAGGCGGCGCAGCGTGCCCTGCTCGCGCTCGGCGAGCAGGGTGGTGCCCCCGCCGAAGGTGACGAACAGCACGAACATGACCAGCATCCCCGGGGAGGATTGCTCCGCGCCGAGGGGGATTTCGCTACCCTTCAGGCGGGTCACCGCCTCGGCCCGGACCTCCAGGGGGGCTTCCGTTTCCCACAGGGCGCGTGCCTGCTCGAAGGTTGACGCCGGGGCCAGGGCAGGGAGCCCCAGGCGCTCGCTCACCTGCCGAGCCAGGGCGGCGCTTTGGGCGGAACCTTCCAGCGCGCTCAGGGCCGCCCGTGTCGCGGCTTCCACGGCCTGGGCGTCCAGCAGACGCCCGGCCGCGCGGTAGAAGCGCAGTTCGACGGGCCGCCCCTCCAGCAGCGCCGCGCCAAACCCGGCGGGGACGACCAGCCCGGCGGGCGCCTCGTTGGCTTCCACCTGGCCGGGGAGGTCGGCCGCGGGTACGGCGACCACCTGCAGAGTGGGGTCGGCTTCCAGCCGCCGGCGCAGCAGGGCGCTCTGGGGGCTGCGGTCCTCATCGGCCAGCAGCAGCGTCCAGCGGGGCGGTTCGTCCGGCGGCCCCAGGCCCTGCATGGCGACCCCCAGCACCGCGGTGAACACCATGGGCATCAGCACGCTGAACAGCAGCACGCTGCGCGAGGCGAAGGTCTGTTTGAGATAGGTCAGGGCGATGGTCAGCAGTTTCATGGGATGCCCCTGAGCGTTGAGGAATTGAAAAACTCGGACCGCGGCCTACGCACTACGGACCGCGCCGCTTCAGCGGACAAAGCGACGGCGGAAGCCCAACAGGGCCAGGGCGAAGAAGACCGCCCCCGGGCCGAAGAGCACGCCGGCATGGGGCAGCACGGCGCGCAGGGGGGCGTCCTCCAGGGCCAGGGCGGTGAAGCCGTCTAACGCCCAGCGGTTGAGGGTGGCCTTGCTCAGCGTGTCCAGCCAGGGCGGGATGTTTTGTAGCGCGATGAAGTTGCCGCCTAAGATGCCGAAGGCCAGGGCGACGAAGGTGCCAAGGATGCCCGCCTGGTTGTCGTCGCGGGCCAGGGCGGTGAGCAGGGCGCCCAGCCCCGCGGCCGCGGTCACGGTGGCCAGGCTGAGCAGCACCACGCCCCACGGGTCGCCCCAGTGCACGCCGAAGAGCAGGGCCGAGACCAGCACCAGCACGGCCATCTGCAGCAGGCCGGTGAGCAGCGTGCCGCCGATTTTACCGGCCAGGATTTCCGCCGGGCGGGTGGGCGTGGTCAGCAGGCGGGGTAGGGTGCCCTTTTTCTCCTCGTCCAGGATGGAGCGCATCC
>WGAK01000118.1 GCA_015494815.1 Anaerolineales bacterium
GGGCACGCCCGTCCCGGGCGTGTGCTACCGCGCCGCGTTCGTGACCGATGTGACCGTGCCCGACGGGAGCCCGGTGGTGGTGGGGGAGCCGTTCGTCAAAGTCTGGCGGCTACGCAACGCGGGCGCGTGCGTGTGGGGGCCGGGGACCCGGGTCGTGCTGGAAGAAGACGACGGCCTGGCCGCGCCCGCCGACTGGCTGCTGCCCGAAGCGCCCGTGCTGCCCGGCGAGACGGTGGATGTGCAGGTCACGCTGCAGGCCACCGGCCCCGGCCCACGCGCGGCCGCGTTCCGCCTGCTGGCCGTGGATGGCACGCGCTTCGGCATTGGCCCCGCGGACGGCCCCTTCTGGGTGCAGGTGGAGGCGTTGACGCCCACCCCCACGGCCACGCCGTGACCCGCGCGGCGGCACGACGCAGCCCACAACCGCGTTCCATGCCCCAAACGCCGCGCTTTTCCCTATAATGAAAACACCGCTCGGCGGCATCTCACACCAGGAGGATACCCGATGGACCTCGGTCGTGCCTTCACCTTCATGCTCGATGACGAAGACGGCCTGGGCAAAGTGCTCATTGCGGTCCTCGTCAGCCTGGCCGGTATCTTCATCCTGCCCTTGCCCATTCTGACGGGCTACATGGTGGCCGTGGCTCGCCGCGTGAAGCAGGGCGACGACTCCCTGCCCCCCTGGGATGATTTCGTGCGTTATTGGCTGGACGGGGTGGTCATTACGGTGGCCATGATGGTCTACACCCTGCCCTTCTGGCTCGTGCCCGGGGCCCTGTTCATCGGCGCGCTGCTGACCGGAGGCGCGGGCTCCCAAGACCTGGCCGACACCCTGCTTCTGGGCAGTATGGCGTTGTCGTGTCTGTCCACTTTGGTGTGGGTGGTGCTCAGCCTGCTGCTGGGGCCCGTGTTGACCCTGATGTACATCCAGGAGGGCCGTTTCGCGGCGCTGTTTCAGGTGGGCCGGGTGATGCGCTTCATCCGGGCCTGCTTCCCCTGGTTGCTGCAGGCCCTGGGCATCGGCCTGGTGCTGGGCTTCGTGATAGGCGTGATAGGAACCGTCTTCGGCATCATCCCCTGCCTGGGCTGGCTGCTCATGTTCGCGCTGACGCCGTACCCCGTCATGGTCATGGGGCATGTGTACGGGCAAATCGCCCGCCAGTGCCCGGCTGTGGCGTAAACCGCTCGCGGGCCGGGAAGGCACCTTTCGGCCCGCGAGCGTCGCGCTCAATCCACCGGCGCCAAGGCCACGGGCCGCCAGCGGGGATGCTCGCACGCGCGGCGGCCCACCTTGGCCATATCCACCCATTGGCCGCCCACCTGCACCCGCACCACGTCCGCGGTGAAGTCGGTGAGGGTCGGCCCCGCGTTGCGGAAGAACCACGAGCCCACGCCGTAGAAATCCACCGGCACGCCCAGGCGCTCGAAACGGGCGATTTTCTCGGCGCTGAAGCCACCCGAAACCACAATCTTGACCTGCTGCACATACTCTTGGGCCGCGGCGCGGGCCTTGGGCGGCAAATCCCAGGACTGCCAGGCCCGGTCCAAGGCCCGGCGCACCGTGACCACCAGCCGCGGCTGCACGCCGAAGTCCAGCGCGGGGTCGCCCAGCATGGGGATGGACTCGTCGCGCAGGCTGCCCGCGGTGTCGAGGCGCACGCCAAAGAGCACGAACTTGCGGGCCTCAGCCTCGTCCCCGGCCTCCAGCAATTCCCAATAACGGCGGAACATCACCTCGGCCACGGCCACGCTCTCGGCCGCGGTGCGGTTGTTGAAATCCACCAGCGCGATGCGCGGCACGTGCGGGGGCATGTGCGCGGCGAATTGCAGCATGGCCTCGGGGGTGTCGCCCAAAAAGGCCGCAATGAGCGCGTGGGCGGTGGTGCCGCCGCCCACCCCATCCCACCACGCGCCCTGCGCGTCGGTGGAGATGAAAGGCCGCACCTGTTGGCCGAAGTCGTGGTTGTAGCGCTGCACGCCAATCCAATACGCGTAGCCGTCTAAGGCCTGCGTGGCGGGCAGGTCGAACCGCGCGGGGAAGAACAGCACGGGCTTGCCCCGGCTGGCTTGCAGAATCTGGTAGGTGTTGGTGGCAATGCGGCTGCCGCGGGTGAGGTAGCCCAGCAAGGTGGTCTCCAGGGCCGCGAAGTCCCGGTAGCGGCCGCGGATGCGCAGCACGGGCTGCACCTGCAGCGGGTCGCCGTGGTACTCGGTCACCTCGCCGTCCTCCACGGCCCACACGTGCAGGCGGTCGGCGGTGGGCACGAAGGTCTCGCCCTGCCAGTAGCCCGTGGCCGCGCGCAGCACGGCCAGCGCGGCGTCCAGCCCGGCCACCACCGTGCGGCCCGGTCGGCGGGTGAAGATTTGCATCTCCACCAGGGCATCGCCCACGGGCAGGCCCTGGGGATTTATTCGCGCGTGCCGCCCCGAATGGCGGTAGCCCTGCGCGGCTAAGGTTTGCAGCAAACGGGCGATGTTGACGAAATACTTGTCGGCATACAGCCCCCGCCGCAGGCCCTGGATGTCAAGCCCCAGGGTGCGCGGGTCCCAACGACGGCGTCCATCGAACAGGCTCATGCTGTGACCTCCTTCAGCCGCCAGCCTCTACACACCAACCACCAACCACCAGCCACCAACTTCCAGCCACCAACTTCCAGCCACCAACCTCCAACCACCAACTTCCAACTTCCAACTTCCACCCACCCACCAACTTCTCCCCATGACCATCCTCCCCTTTGGCATTGTACCACCGGCCTCGGGCAACGGGGCCGGGGCGAATCTTGGTATAATCGCAGCACTCATCCGCGCCTCATGGAGGCTCGCGGGCCGCGGTGCGGCCCCGGCCCAACAGCAAGACGGTGTTCGTCACTTTCACCACGAGGGAGCGCGAACCATGCTCACCTGGCCCGAAAAAATCCTCTTTGCCCTGGCCGTCCTGGCCACGGCCTGGGTGGCCTATCGTGAAATCCAACGCCTGATTCGCATCATCACCGCGGGGCAGGGCCAACCCGATTGGGCCGTGGCCCGGCAACGGCTGCTGAACGCGGCCCTGGAATGGCTCACCCTGCGCCGCATCTGGAAGATGCGCTTAGGCGCCAGCCTGCTGCACGCGTTCGTGGCCTGGGCCTTCGCCTTCTACCTGCTGGTCAACCTGGGCGATGTGCTGGAAGCCTACATCCCCGGCTTCGCGTTTCTGGGCCACGGCGTGGTCGGCGGCCTCTATCGCCTCATCGCGGATGTGCTCAGCGTGCTGGCCCTCATCGGCATGGCCGCGCTGCTGGTGCGCCGTTTCGTGCTCAAGTCGCCGGTGCTGCAAATCCGCGACGATGTGCTGGTGCACCCCAAGGCCCGCCGGGGCATCCCGCGCGACTCGCTCATCGTGGGCCTGTTCATCCTGGGCCATGTGGGCGCGCGCTTCCTGGGCGAGTCCTTCCAAATCGCCCAGGAGGGCACCGACCCCTGGCAGCCCCTGGCTTCGGCCGTGGCCGGGCTGTGGGCGGGCTGGTCCCCCACCGCGCTCACCGTGGCCGAGCACCTCGCGTTCTGGCTGGCCCTGGGCCTGATTTTGCTCTTCATCCCCTACTTCCCCCGCTCCAAGCACATCCACCTCATCTTCGCCTTCTTCAACTTCTTGCTCAAACCCGACAAGAAAACCCTGGTGGAACTGGAACCCCTGGACTTCGAGGACGAGAGCATCGAGCAGTTTGGGGCCAGCACCTTCCGGGACTTGAAGTGGACCGAGTTGATGGACCCCTACGCGTGCATCATGTGCATGCGCTGCCAGCAGGTATGCCCGGCCTACAACACGGGCAAAGTGCTTTCGCCCGCGGCCATCGAGGTCAACAAGCGCTACACCCTCAACGAGGTCAACGGCGAAGACCCGCTGGACAAGCCCCTGCTGGGCACGGTGCTGGACGAGCACGCGTTGTGGGCCTGCACCACGTGCGGCGCGTGTGTGGAAGTGTGCCCCCTGGGCAACGAGCCCATGCTGGACATCATGGACATCCGGCGGGGGCAGGTGCTCATGGAGGACAACTACCCCCGGCAGTGGCAGAATGCGTATCGGGGCATGGAAAGCGCGGCCAACCCCTGGGGTGTGCCCTCCAGCGAGCGCATGAAGTGGGCCGAGGGCCTGCAAGTGCCCACCGTGGACGACAACCC
>WGAK01000119.1 GCA_015494815.1 Anaerolineales bacterium
CCCCACGGCCACCCCGGCCCCGGCGCGTCTGGTTCACGCGGCCAAGATGCACCAGGACGCGCCGACCGGCCCCGACATCGGCTGGCTGTGGCCTGGCGAGGCGGTGCAGGTGCTGTCGCCCACGCAGGTGGCTGGGCCCTATGTGTGGGTGCTGGTGCGCGCGTCCGACGGCCGGGTCGGTTGGGTGCAGATGGCCTGGGTGGTGACCCTGACGCCCACGGCTACGGCCACGCCGTCGCCCACGCCCACTCCGACGCGGACCCTCACCCCTGCACCCGCCTGGACGCCCACCCCATGAGTCCGTTGCCCCGCTCGCCCTCCGCGCCTGGGAGTATGTGGCTGCGCCGCGTCCGCAGTGGGTTGCGCGTGGCCGTCTCGGTCGCGTTGCTGTATGTCTTGCTGCGCCGGGTGGATGGGCCGCGGCTGCTGATGCTGGTTCCGCACATGCGGGTGGCCTGGCTGCTGCCCGCGGTGGGGTTGCTGCTGCTGGGCTTCTGGCTGTCGGCCCGCCGCTGGCACCTTGTGCTGGCCGATTTGGGGGTGCGCGAGCCTCTGGTAGCCCTGTTGTACATCAACTGGCTGACTTTCTTCTGGAGCAACTTTCTGCCCACCACCGTGGGCGGCGATGGCTTCCGTTTTTGGCGGCTGCAATCCCGGCATCCGCGGCGCAAACTCGCGGCCCTGACCGGCGTGTTGCTGGACCGGCTTTACGGCTACCTGGCGCTGTTGGCCGTGCACACGGCGCTGCTGCCCTGGACGCGCGCGGTATGGCGTTCCCATGAGGTGCTGGCGGGCTTCGAGGCCCTGGTGACGGCCGGCCTGGGGGGGCTGGCCGTGCTGAGCCTGTTCGGTCGGCGTTTGCTGCGGTGGCGCCTTCGCGGCCCGGCCTGGCTGCAGGCGGTGGCGCGTCGCGTGCAGGAGGCCGTCGCCGCGCTGACGGGGCGCTCGCGGCGGGCCTGGCTGGGCGGGCTGGGCTACTCCGCGCTTTTCGTCGTGGGCAACGGGGTGATGCGGTGGTGTTACCTGCACATGGTGGGCGCGACCGCGCCGCTGGGCGTGGTGGTCTATGCCTCCACCGTGGCCGCGTTGCTGGGCATTCTGCCCATCACGCTGAACGGCCTGGGTCTGACCGAAGCCGCGTTGGTGCTGGCTCTGGCGCCGGTGGGCGTTCCGGCCGAGGCGGTGCTGCTGGCCTCCTTTGCCCAGCGCCTCGTCAACCTCGGCCTGGCCTTGCTGGGGGGGCTGGCCTATCTGCTGGAGGGGGTACGAACATAGCCGCCGACCTTCCGGCAGCGCGTGGCGATGGTATACTTGGGCGACACGCCCGCCGAAAGCGAAGGATGGTGCTATGGGCAAGGCTGCTTCGCCCGTTCCTGTTTACGATTCGGATTTACGCCCCCCTGCGGCCTGGGAAGAATTGCTCGAGGCCTGGCGCTACCGCGACCTGATTGTGCAACTGGTGCGCCGCGATGTCACCGCGCGCTACAAACGCTCGGTGTTGGGCATCGCATGGACCATGCTCAACCCGCTGGGCATGATGGTGGTGCTCACGGTGGTTTTTTCCAAACTGTTCCCGACGGTGCGGGGTTATCCGGTTTTTGTGCTCAGCGCGTTGATTGCGTGGAACTTCTTTTCCCAAACCAGCATGGCCGCGGTGAACGCCTTGGTGTGGGGAGGCGCGTTGTTCCAGCGCATTTATTTGCCCAAATCGGTGTTCGCCATCGCGGCCATCGGCACGGGCCTGGTGAATACGGCCTTCGCCCTGGTGCCGTTGGTGCTGGTCATGGCGGTCACCGGCGTGCCGCCGCGCTGGACCGTGTTGCTGACGCCGTTGACGATTGTCCCGTTGGCCGCGTTTGCGTTGGGCGTGGGGCTCCTCATCTCCGCGGTGGGCATCTACTTCGCGGATGTGGTGGAAATGTACAATGTGGCGCTGACGGCGCTCTTTTATGCCACGCCCATTGTGTACCCTTTGGACCAGATGCCGGCCTCGGTGCAGCGCATTTTGTCCTTCAATCCGCTGGTGTATCTGGTGGAATTGTTTCGCCAGCCTTTGTATCAGGGCCAGGTGCCGGCCTGGCACTGGTGGGGCCTGGCGTATGGCATTGGGTTTGTGACGCTGCTCGTCGGCTGGCTGGCCTTTGCCAGCAAAGTTGACGAATTTGCCTATCGAGCGTAAAGGGGGATACGATGCGCACGCCAACGACTTCTGGTGCCGTGGCTCTGGCGCCTGAGGCCCGCGCTTCCGATGTCAGCGGCGAGGATGTGGTCATTCGGCTGGAACACGTGACGGTACGTTATCGCGTGCCTGCCGAACCTGTGCGCACTTTCAAAGAGTGGGCCATTCGCTACCTGTTGCGCCGCAAAGTGCCTTATCGCGAAGTGCTGGCTTTGAATGATGTCAGCCTGGAAGTGCGGGCCGGCGAAGTGTTCGGCTTGATTGGCCCCAATGGCGCGGGGAAGAGCACGCTGCTCAAACTGGTCGCCCGCGTACTGCGGCCCACTTCGGGCCGTGTATGGGTCAAAGGCCGCGTGGCGCCCCTGCTGGCCATGGGCGCGGCTTTCCACCCCGAGTTGACCGGCCGCGAGAATGTCTATTTGAACGGCACCTTGCTGGGCATGACGCGGCGCGAGATTGACGAACGTTTCGACGCCATTGTCGCGTTTGCCGACATCGGCTCGTTTATTGATGCCCCTTTGCGGACATACTCCTCGGGCATGGTGACCCGCCTGGCCTTCGCGGTAGCGACGGACCGCAAGCCGGATATCTTGATTTTGGACGAAGTGATGGGGGTCGGCGATACGGCCTTCCAGCAGAAAAGTTTTGCGCGTATCCGCGCGTATCAAGAGGAAGGCGCTACGATTCTGTTCGTGTCGCACTCCATGGAGGCCATCAAACGCCTGTGCCAGCGGGCGGCCTGGTTGGACCACGGTCGGGTGCGATTTGTGGGCCCTGCGGACGAGGCTGTGGAACGCTATTTGGCTTCGTTGTAGGCCCTCGCGGTGGAAGGAGAGATGGGCGTTATGACGCGGCAAAAGGTTTTGGTCATTTTTGGCACGCGGCCCGAAGCCATCAAAATGGCCCCCGTGATTCGCGCCCTGCAGGCCCGCCCTGAGCAATTTGAGGTGCGTACTTGCGTCACGGCCCAACACCGCGAAATGTTGGACCAGGTGCTGGATATCTTCGGCATTACACCCGACATTGACTTGAACCTCATGCAGCCGGGGCAAACGCTGGCCTCGTTGACGGCCGCCATCTTTACGCACCTGGACCCGGTGTTGGAGCACGAGCGGCCCGATTGGGTGCTGGCTCAGGGCGATACGACCACGGTGATGGCCACCGCGTTGTTGGCGTTTTATCACCGCATTCGTTTTGGACATGTCGAGGCTGGCCTGCGCACGGGCGACAAATGGCGCCCGTTCCCCGAAGAGATTAACCGCCGTGTGGCCGGGGTGGTTGCCGATTTGCACTTCGCGCCCACCGAACACGCGCGGCAAAATTTGCTGCGTGAAGGGGTTGCCCCCGAGACCATCGTGGTGACGGGCAATCCCGTCATTGATGCCTTGCAGTGGGTGGCCCAACAGCCCTTCCCCCCTGAGCGTCTCTTGGCGTTGGGCCTGCCCCCCGATGTCGTCGAAGGACGACGGCCCTTGATTTTGATAACCGCCCATCGCCGCGAGAATTTTGGTCAACCCCTGCGCAATATTTGCCGGGCTATTCGGACGCTGGCCGCCGAGTATGGCCCCCGATACCACTTCGTGTACCCCGTGCATCTCAACCCCAATGTGCGCCAGACGGTGTATCCGATGTTGGACGGTGTGCCCCATGTGACCCTGCTGCCGCCATTGGATTACCGCACTTTCGTGCAGTTGCTGAAGCGGGCCGTGTTGGTGCTCACCGATTCGGGTGGCCTGCAAGAAGAAGCACCCGGCCTGGGAGTGCCCGTGTTGGTGTTGCGTGAAGTGACCGAGCGCCCCGAAGGGGTGGCCGCGGGAACCGTGCGCCTGGTCGGTACCGAGACCACGCGCATCGTGCAGCAGGTGCGTGTGTTGCTCGACGACCCGCAGGCCTACGCCGCGATGGCCCGGGCGGTCAACCCTTATGGCGATGGCCAGGCCGCGCCACGCATTGCCCAGGCCCTGGCGGAGAGAGGGCCTTGAGCGCTCGCGTCGTGCTTTGTCGCTCGAATCCCGTGGCGCCAGACCCGCGCGTCGAAAAAGCGGCTCGTGCTTTGCATGCCGCCGGCTATGCGGTCCAAATCGTGGCCTGGGACCGCACCGCGTCGTTGCCCACGCCCGAAGTGCGTCCCGAGTTCGTCATTCATCGCCTCGCCCTTCCGGCCGGCTTCGGGCGCGGGTGGCGCAATCTGGGCCCTTTGCTGCGCTGGCAGTGGCGCCTGGGGCGCTGGCTTTGGACCCATCGGCGTTCGTTCGACATCATCCACGCATGCGATTTTGACACCATCTGGCCGGCGTTGTGGTGCCGGTGGTGGTGCCGCAAGCGGGTCGTTTACGACATCTTCGACTTTTACGCCGACCATGCCCGGCTGCCTGCAGCCTGGTTGCGCGCGGTGGTGCGCCGCCTCGAGTGGTGGGCCGCCGCGCGCGCGGATGGCGTCATTTTGGTGGACGAGGTGCGTCGCGCCCAACTGGGGCCGACGCGTTTGCGACATTGGACGGTCGTCTACAACACGCCCGAGGACCAGAAAGCCCGGTTGACCTTTGAACCGAGCCCGGCCGGACGTTTGCGTCTGGCTTATGTGGGCTTGCTGCAAGCAGGGCGGGGTCTGGAAACCGTGCTGACGGTGCTGCGGCGGCATCCTGAATGGCATCTGGATTTGGCCGGCTTTGGCGCGGATGCGGCCCATTGGCAGGCCCTGGCCCAGGCCCTTCCCAATGTCACCTGGCACGGACGCGTGTCGTACGATACCGCGCTGGCTTTGAACGCGCGCGCGGATGTGTTGTTGGCGCTGTATGACCCGAGCGTGCCCAATCACCGTTATGCCAGCCCGAACAAGTTGTTCGAGGCCATGATGTTGGGGAAACCCGTGCTTGTGGCTGCGGGTACCCACATTGATGAAGTGGTGCAACGCTGGCAATGTGGGCTGGTGGTGCCGTACGGTCAGCCGCAGGCCCTGGAGCAGGCCCTGGCGCTGCTGGCTTCCCAACCCGAGTTGCGGCGCCGGTTGGGGCAGCACGCCCGCCGCGCCTACGAAGAGCATTTTGGTTGGGCCCAAATGGCGCAGCGTTTGCGCGCCTTGTATCAGGCGATAGAGACAGCATGACGACGCCCAAGGTTCTTCTGGTCGCCAATACGGGATGGTATCTCTTTCGCTTTCGCCTGGCCTGGGCGCGCTTTTTGCGGGCCCGGGGCTGGCAGGTGGTCTTTGTCTCGCCTCCCGACCGTTTTGTGCCGCACCTCGAGGCCGCGGGGTTTGCCCATCGCCCGTGGCGGCTGGAACGGCGCAGCGTGCAACCCTGGAAGGAGTTGCGCGCGGTCCGCGCGTTTCGGCGCATTTTGCGGCAAGAGCGCCCCGTTTTGGTGCATTTGCACACCATCAAGCCGATGCTCTACGGCGCCTTGGCCTCTTGGGGAATGCCGGCGCGCGTCATCGCCACCGTGACCGGCCGCGGTTATGTTTTCCTGAGCCCCGACCGCCAGGCCCGCGTGCTGCGGCAGATGCTCCGCCCCCTGTACCGCCTGGCCGACTGCCGCCTCAAGCGCATCATTTTCGAGCACGAATGGGACCGGGCCTTCTTTGTTGGGCAAGGTTTGTTTTCAGAGGCCAAGAGCGCCATCGTCGAGGGGGTGGGGGTGGATGTGGAAACCTTTCGGCCGGCCCCCGAACCCCCATTGCCCTTGACCGTGGTGCTGCCCGGGCGCATGTTGTGGGACAAAGGCGTGGGCACCTTCGTAGAGGCTGCCCGCCACTACCGGGCCCAGGGGCGGGCTTTGCGCGCGGTGCTGGTAGGGATGCCCGATCCGGGCAATCCCAGCAGTATTCCCGAAGCGACTTTGCGGGCCTGGGTGGACGAAGGCGTGGTCGAGTGGTGGGGGTGGCAGACCGACATGCCCCGGGTGTTCGCGGCGGCTCATGTGGTCACCTTGCCCAGCCTGGCCGAGGGCGTACCCACGGTGTTGTTAGA
>WGAK01000120.1 GCA_015494815.1 Anaerolineales bacterium
ACGAACGGCCCATGCCGTACCTCCTGAGCGTCGGTCCGCCGGGTTACTTCCGCTTGTTCTTCTTCTGACGGCGCCGGACGATGAACTTGTCCGTCTTCTTGTTCTTGCGGGTCTTCTTGCCCAAAGTCTTCCAACCCCACGGCGACTTGGGTGAAGGCAAACCGATGGGCTGCCGCCCCTCGCCGCCGCCGTGCGGGTGGTCGCGCGGGGTCATGGCCGACCCGCGCACCGTGGGCCGCCAGCCCATGTGGCGTTTGCGTCCGGCCTTGCCGATTTTGATGTTGCCGTGTTCCACATTGCCTACCTGGCCCACGGTGGCGTAGCACTCACGGCGGATGAGGCGCACCTCGCCCGAGGGCAGACGCACATGCGCGTACTCGCCCTCTTTGGCCAGCAACTGGGCCGAAGTGCCCGCGGCGCGCACCAGTTGCCCGCCCCGGCCCGGATACAGTTCGATGTTGTGAATCATGATGCCCAGGGGAATGTTCTCGATGGGCAGCGCGTTGCCGGGGCGAATTTCGGCCTCGGGCCCGGCCATGACCGTATCGCCCACCATCAGGCCCACGGGCGCGAGGATGTAGCGCTTCTCGCCGTCCGCGTATTGCAGCAACGCAATGCGCGCGCTGCGGTTGGGGTCGTATTCGATGGCCACCACTTTGGCCGGGATGCCCCGCTTGTCGCGCTTGAAGTCAATGCGCCGATAGTAGCGCTTGTGGCCGCCCCCGCGGTGCCGCACGGTGATGCGACCCTGGTTGTTGCGCCCCGAGTGCTTCTTCAAAGGCTCGATGAGGCTGCGCTCGGGCTCGGTCTTGGTGATTTCTTCGAATGTATACCCGGTGCGATGCCGCAGCGACGGCGTCACCGGCTTGTACTTTTTGATGCCCATGTCAACTCACCCCTTCGAAGAGGTCAATGGAGAACCCTTCCTTGAGCGTGACCACGGCCTTTTTGTAGCCCGGCTTGCGCACCGCGGTGCGGCGGTTGCGCCAGCGCACGGTGCGCTTGGCCGGCATCTTCATCACCCGCACCTTCTCCACCTCGACGCCGAAGATGGCTTCCACCGCCTGCTTAATCATGGGCTTGGTGGCATTGGCCGCCACTTCGAACACATATTGCCGGCGGTTTTTGGCCAGCCAGTACGACTTCTCGGTGAAGATAGGGCGCCGCAGCACTTCGTACATGTTCAACTCAGCCATGAAGAACCCTCCTTACCCCAGAAACGAGGCAATGACATCCAGGGCGGCCTTGGGCATGAGGATTTTGTCATAGCCCAACAAGTCGCGGATGTTGAGGTACGAGGCCACCAAAGTTTTGGCATAGGGCAAATTGCGGGTGGCCAGGTACACGCCCTGGTATTGCTCGTTGGATTTGGGGCTTTCGGGCAGCAGCACCAGCACCGTATCGGTCTCGCCCGTCAGGCGGTCCAGCGCGGCTGCCATGTGCCGGGTCTTGGCCTCGGGCAGGCGCAGGTCGTCCACCACCACGATGGCCTCTTCCTGGGCCTTGAGCGAGAGCGCGGAGCGCAGCGCGGCCCGCCGCATCTTGCGGGGCATATCCTGCGCGTAGGAACGGGGCTTGGGGCCGTGCACCACGCCGCCGCCCACCCAGTGGGGCGCGCGGATGGAGCCCTGCCGGGCCCGGCCCGTGCCCTTTTGCCGCCAGGGCTTGCGGCCGCCGCCGCTCACCTCGCCGCGAGTGCGGGTGCTGTGGGTGCCCCGCCGCGCGTTGGCCATCTGGCGCACATAGGCTTGATGCATCAAATCGGGGCGAATGGGGGCCTCGAAAATCGCGGCCGGCAGTTCCACCTCGCCCACGACTTCACCCTGCATGTCGTAAACGGCCACCTTCATCTTTCATACTCCCTCAACCAGGTCGGGGTACGCACACCCGGCAATGCGGGCGGCTATTTCTTCGACGCCCGCAAGATGACCAACCCGTTTCGCGGGCCGGGCACCGCGCCTTTGACCGCAATCAGATGCCGTTCGGGGTCCACCCACATGACGGTCAGGCCCTGCACCGTGACCCGCCGGTTGCCCATGCGGCCCGGCGCACGCGAGCCCTTCCAGGTCTTGCCGGGGTAGGTCGCCGCACCCCGGGAGCCCGTGGCCCGCCAGCGGTCCGACTGACCGTGGGTCTTGGGCCCGCCCGCGAAGCCGTGCCGCTTGACCGCGCCGGCGAAGCCCCGCCCCTTGCTGGTGCCGGTCACATCCACCTTGTCGCCCACCTCGAACACGGCCACGGTAATCTGGTCGCCCTCTTGCACGTCCACCTGCTCCACGCGGAACTCGCGCAGATAGCGCAAGGGGGGCAGGTCGTTGCGCTTGAGGTGGCCGCGCTGGCCGGCGGTGAGGCGCTTGGGCTTGACCTCTTCGTAGCCCAACTGCACCGCGGTGTAGCCATCCTTTTCGGGCGTGCGGACTTGCGTCACATAGCACGGCCCGGCCTGGATGACGGTCACCGGCACCGCGACGCCATCGTCGTCGAAGATTTGGGTCATACCGACCTTTTTGCCAATCAAACCTTTCATTGCCCTTACTCCTGGCAAAAAAGAACGGCCTTACCCCGGGCCGGGGCAGCGGGCCGCCCACCTACACAGCAAAAGAGCCTCACCGCGTCCGTTCGGCCCACGGGAGCCTCTTCGCTGGGTGGTTTGCGTCCGTGCAGGTCAGCCCGTCTGCTGCCGCTCAGGGCTGCCCCAGGTCACGCGCGCCGTTGTCCAATGTTCAAGTGCGTGCGTCTCAGGCGAAAAGCATTTATACCACTTTCCACCCGGCAAGGCAAGGGCTTGCGCCAAATTTGATGCCCCGCACACGGCGCTTCGCGCGACACGCGCCGGCGTCCCAGCCGGGTAGCCGGGCTCGGGCGCGCGTTCGGCTGTGCAAGGTGCCATTCAGGCCGCGAGCAGTGCCCGCTGCCCTGCATCACAGTTTAATCTCGATATCCACACCCGCGGGCAAATTCAGCCGCATCAGCATGTCAATGGTCTTGCTGTCGGGGTCCAAAATGTCAATCAGCCGCTTGTGGGTACGAATCTCGAAGTGCTCGTGCGAATCCTTGTCAATGAAGGGCGAACGCCGCACGGTGTAGCGTTCCTTCTTCGTCGGCAAGGGCACGGGCCCCACCACGCGCGCGCCGGCGCGTTCCGCAGCCTCGACAATGCGCTTGGCCGACTGGTCCAAGATGCGGTGGTCGTAGGCCTTGAGCCGAATGCGAATGCGTTGCCTGACCATAGTGCTTCCCTCGTGCGACAGGATGGGATGAAAGGGGTGGGAGCCGGGCGGCTTCCACCCCTGGTCGTCCGGTTCAGTCCAAAATCTCGGTGATGGTGCCCGCACCCACCGTCAGGCCGCCTTCCCGAATCGCAAACCGCGACCCCTTCTCCAGCGCCACCGGCACCATCAACTCCACCGTCAGGTTCACATTGTCCCCGGGCATCACCATGTCCACCCCTTCC
>WGAK01000121.1 GCA_015494815.1 Anaerolineales bacterium
CCCGACGGCTACCGCACCCGTCCCGTGCGGGTGGATTTGCTGCGCCGCCAGGGCAAGGGCGCATGGTTGCGCATGGTGCTCACCGAAGGCCGCAAGCGTCAAATTCGCGAGATGTGCCGGGTCGTAGGGCTGCCCGTGGTGCGTCTCATCCGCACCCGCATCGGCCCCTTGTGGTTAAAAGATGTGGGCGTGGGCGAATGGCGTTATCTAACGCCCGACGAAATTCGGGCCCTGCGCAAAGCCGCGGGCCTGCCGCCCAGGCCCTATCACGCCCCGCCCTCCCCGGAGGAGCCACAGCCATGAAAACCTACATCGCCACCGTAGACGGCCGGGAGTTCCGCGTCGAAATCGTGGACGACCGGCATGTGAAAATCAACGGCCAACTGGTGGAAGTGGACTTCGCCCCCATCGGCGAGCAAACCCTGTACTCGCTGCTGGCCTCGGGGCGGTCCTACGAAGCCAACGTGCACCCCGACAACGACGGCTGGCAGGTGCTGCTGCGCGGACGGCTGTTTGCCGTCGAGGTCGAAGACGAGCGGGAACGGGCGTTGCGGGCCCGCGCCGGCGTGGACACCCACGACAAGCGCCCGCAACGCATCAAGTCCCCCATGCCCGGCCTCATCGTCGAGGTCAAAGTGCAGCCCGGCGATGCCGTCCACAAGGGCGACACCCTGCTCATCCTGGAATCCATGAAGATGCAAAACGAAATCAAGGCCCCGCGAGACGGCACCGTGGCGGCCGTGTTCGTGCAAGGGGGGCAATCGGTCAACCAGGGTGAGCCGTTGGTGCAACTGGAATGACCACCACGGCCGAGGTCGAGCGGGAAGTCAAGTTTCGGGTGCAGAACCTGGCCCCGGTGCGGCAACGGCTGGAGGCCTTGGGCGCGCGGCTGGTGCAGCCCCGAGCGCACGAGCGCAACCTGCGTTTCGATACGCCCGACCGCGCCCTGAGCCGCGCGCGGCGGGTGCTGCGACTGCGGCAAGACACCCGCGCCACCCTGACCTACAAAGGCCCCGGCGACCCGCAAGCCCAAGTCGCCACCCGCACCGAAATCAATGTGGGGGTAGACGATTTCGCGGCCGCCCGCCGCCTGCTCGAGGCTCTGGGTTATCGGGTGGTGCTGGAATACGAAAAATATCGCACCGTCTACGCGTTGGGCGCGGTGCGGGTCATGCTGGACGAGACCCCGCTGGGGCCCTTCGTGGAGGTGGAAGGCCCAACGGCCGCGGCCATTCGAGCCGTGGCCGCGCGCCTGGGCCTGCGCTGGGAATACCGTCTGCGCGACAGTTACGCGGCGCTCTTCGCGCGCCTGCAGGCGCGGCTGCAGCCCCCACCCGAGCATCTCACCTTCGCCGCGCTGGCGGGGCATCACCCCCTGCCCGCGGATTGGCTGCCCGTGCCCCCGGCAGATGCGTCGGCCTCGACCTGAGCCAGCACCGCGCGCGCCTGCTCCCACACCGCGGGGCTGGCCGCGGCGATGAGCCGCCCCCGACGCCGGCCGTAGTCCTCCCCCGGCGTCAGGGGGAAGAAGCCTGGGCCGTGCCACGGGCGCACCACGCCGCCCGCGGCCTCCACCAGCACCTGCGCGGCCGCCGCGTCCCACACCCGCGGCGCGCAATCCACCGCGGCCAGGGTCGTTCCGCGAGCCACCAGGGCCTGCATCCACACCCCTGAGCCGATGGAACGCACCTTCCAGGGCCAACGCGCGTGATGATAAGGCCGCGGCAAGGGCCAGCACACGCCTACCAGGGCCACACCATGCTCGGGCGGCTGCGGGCGCACCCGAATGGGCTGGCCGTTGAGCCAGGCCCCGCGGCCCCGCCAGGCCGTGTACATCTCGTCCAGCAACGGGAAATACGCCACGGCCAACAGCGGATACCCCGACGCGTCCACATAGGCCACCGACACCCCCCACACCGGCAGGCCAAAGGCGAAGTTGTGGGTACCGTCCAGAGGGTCCACCACCCAAACGCCGTCGTGGCCGGGGGGAACGGTGGTTTGGGCCTCTTCGCTGAGCACCGCGGCGCGCGGGTCGGCCGCGCGCAACAGGCGTTGGGCCAGCGCGTCGGCCGCGGTATCGGCCTGGGTGACCAGCGTGCGGTCGGCTTTGCGGGTGGCGTCCACGCCGCGGGGGCGAAATGCGGCGCGCAACCGCGCGCCCACCTGGTGGGCCACGGCCTGGGCGAGGTCAAAGCGAGTTTGGGCATCGGGCATGGGTGTACTCCCAGGGCCGGGGATGCTGTCGCGACAAAGCAAAAAGCCCCCGGCAAAAGAGCCAGGGGCTTGCGCAGTCGGGGCGGGCGGATTTGAACCGCCGACCCCCGCAACCCCATTGCGGTGCGCTATCCGGGCTGCGCCACGCCCCGACGCAGCCTGATTATACCGCAGTTTGTCCAAAGTTCAAGTTTTCGCGCAACCCGCGACCCCCGCAGCCACAACCCTTGCCCCGCGGCCGTCCCTGTAGTAGAATGCCGCCAACGCCTTCGGGAGCAGGCTTCATGGCCCGTATGCACCACGGCCGCCGGTCGGCCGACACCAAGAAGCAGACCCGCGCTCCCCGTCCGCCGTGGCCGGTGGACGGCGCAGGGTCGCGCGTCTGAAGGCTGCCCCCTTCGCCATCCCAAGCCCCCTGGTCACGGCCAGGGGGCTTTTGCGTTTTCAGG
>WGAK01000122.1 GCA_015494815.1 Anaerolineales bacterium
CAGTCCCGGCTGTTGCGCACCCATTGGGAGTTTTGAGATGCGCGCGCTCACCCAAGCCTTGCCTCGTCCGCGGCGGTGGCGGCGTTGGACGCCGTGGTTTCGGCCCGCGTACCTGGTGCTCTTCCCGCTGAGCCTGGTCGCGTTGCTGCCTTTCGTGTGGATGGTGTTGGGCGCGTTCAAAACCGGCGCGGAGATTCGCCAGATTCCGCCCACCTTCTTCCCCCAGCACTTCACCCTGGAAAACTTCCGCACCGTGCTGAGCGACCCCGACCTGCCGCTGTTGCTGTTCTATCGCAACTCGGCCATCGTTGCGCTGGCCAATGTAGTCCAGGTGCTCTTCACCAGTTCCCTCTTCGGCTACATCTTCGCCAAGTTCGAATTCCGGGGCAAGGGCCTGCTTTTCTGGTTCATCATGGCCCTCATGATTGTGCCGTCCCAACTCACCATGATTCCCGGCTACCTCATCCTGGCCCGCCTGGGGCTCATCAACAACCTGTTGGGCTTGATTTTGCCCGCGGCCATTGACCCCTTCGGGATTTTCCTCTTCCGCCAGTTCGCGCACGGCATCCCCAGCGAACTTATGGACGCGGCCCGCGTGGACGGCGCGAACGAGTTTCAGATTTACTGGCGCATCGTGTTGCCCCAGATGAAGCCGGCCCTGGCGACTTTCGGCCTGCTCACCTTCATGTTCAACTGGAACGCGTACCTGTGGCCCCTCATCGTGCTGACCGAAAAGCGGGTGCGCACCCTGCCCATTATTCTCACCTGGTACTCCACCCGCATGGGGAACAAGTTCCATCTGACCATGGCCGCGGCCGTGCTGGTGGTGTTCCCCGTGCTGCTCTTGCTCATGTTCGTGCAGCGCTGGATTGTCAAAGGCATTACCCTGTCGGGGTTGCGCTCCTGAAGGAGGGTCGGATGAGGCGTTTCGTGTATGCCGGCTTCGGGCTGCTGGCCGTGCTCGCGGCACTGGGGATGAGCGGCTGCGGCGCGCCGGCCGCGCCTCCTTCCCCCACGGCCACGCCTTCGCCCGCGGGACGCGCGGCGCCCTCACCCACCGCGGCGGCGACCTGGTGGCACCCGCAGCCCGGGCTTTCCTGGCAATGGCAACTCAGCGGCCGGCTGGATCTGAATCTGTACACCGATGTGGTGGATGTGGACCTGTATGTGGGGCCGTCGGTCATCGAGCACTATCACCAGCGGGGCACGCGGGTCATCTGCTACATCAGCGTGGGCTCCTACGAGAACTGGCGGCCCGACAAGGACCGTTTCCCCCAAGAAGTCATCGGCAAGCCCTACGAAGGCTGGAGCGGCGAGTGGTGGCTGGACATCCGGCGTATGGACCTCTTGGGCCCCATCATGCAGGCCCGGCTGGATTTGTGCGCCAGCAAGGGCTTCGACGCGGTGGAGCCCGACAATATCATGGTGTACACCGAAGACACGGGCTTCCCCATCTCCTACCAGGACAACATCCGCTACGCCCGTTGGCTGGCCGCCGAGGCGCACAAGCGCGGCCTGGCCATCGGCCTGAAGAACGGCCCCGAGATGGTGGACGACCTGGTGGATGTCTTCGACTTCGCCATCACCGAAGACGCCTTCGCCGACCACTTCGCCCGCCACTTTCGGCCCTTCATCCAGGCGGATAAAGCCGTCTTCAACGCGGAGTACACCGATACCGATGTGGATTGGGAGGCCGCGTGTCGGCGTTCCCGAGAGTGGCAATTCAGCACCATCTTGAAGCATCGCGAACTGGACGCGTGGGTGGAATTTTGCGACCCCCCGCAACCGCCGAGCCCCACCGCGGGCACGGACTGAGCCCCCATGAGGCCGGGCCGTTCGGCCCCGCCTTTGGACCGAGGAAGCGCGCATGACCACGACCGACCGTCCCTTCGACCTGCTGGTGGTGGGGGAAATCAACCCCGACCTGCTGCTCTATGGCGATGTCGCGCCCGATTTCCGCCAGGTGGAAAAACGGGTGGACCGGGCCGTGCTCACCGTGGGTTCGTCCTCGGTCATTCTGGCCTGCGCCGCGGCCCGATTGGGTCTGCGGGTGGCCTTCGTGGGCCTGTGCGGGCCCGACCTCTTCGGCGATTTCATGCTGGCCGAGATGCAGCGCCGC
>WGAK01000123.1 GCA_015494815.1 Anaerolineales bacterium
ATGTCGGCCAGGCGGGCCGCGTCCACCACCGTCAGCCCTGCGGGCACGGTGACCGGGCGGTCGTCAATGATGAGGGTGACTTGCTTGCCGTTCGCGCTCATGCGGTCTCTCCGATAAAAGTCCCAAGCGGTCTACCGGGCACCTGCGCCGTGCTCATGCGGCGCTGGTAGGCGGGACCACTTCGGCCCCTGGGGTCGCCCACATGTCGGGCGAGAGGTGCCAGCCATGTTGTACGGCGTCTTCAATCACCGAGGACACCTGTCGAATATACTGAAATTCCTCCGGCGTGTAACAGAAGAAGTCAATGTGCTTATCGAAATCGGCCAGCCACACCAGCCAGGGCATTCGTTCGGGCATGGGCATCTTCCGAAAAGTCTCGGACACAATCACCACATCCAGGTCCGATTCGGGACGCGCGGTACCTTGCACCCGGGAGCCGAACACAATGACCCGAACGGGCTGCACGGCCTTCACAATCCGTGGCAACACCTCGCGCAGAAAGCGCCGCACCCAAACATCCTCTTGTGCCCGAACTGCTACCGTTGTCATGTCTTCCACCACACCCTACTCACTGCACCATCGCGTCGAAATCATCCCGAAAGCGCTCGATGCCCGTCACCACGGCCATGGTCGAAAACTCGCCCAGCGCGCACAGGGTCTTGCCCCGAATCTGCTGCGCCACCGAGTACAGGGTCTCCACATCCGCGCGGGTGGCCTGGCCGGCGGCGATGCGCTGGGTCAGTTTGTCCATCCAATAGGTGCCCTCGCGGCACGGCGTGCATTTGCCGCACGACTCGTGCTTGAAGAAGTGCACCGTCTTCTTCACCAGCCAGGCTATGTTGACCGTATCGTCCAGCACGATGACCGACGCGGAGCCCAGCAAGCCGCCCACCTTCTGGGGGTTCTCGTAGTCCATGGGCGTATCCAGGGCCTCGTCGGTAGCCACCATGAGGGACGAGGACGCGCCCGCGGCCATGATGGCTTTGATGGGCCGGTCGTCGATGATGCCGCCGCCGTGCTCGTAAATGAGTTCCCGGAAGGTGGTGCCCAGGGGCAACTCGTAGTTCCCCGGGCGCTTCACCCGGCCCGAGAGGGAAAAGACCTTGGGGCCCGGGCTCTGCTCGGTGCCGATGGTGCGGTACCAGTCCGCGCCCCGCTGGATGATGAGGGGCACGTTGGTCAGCGTTTCCACATTGTTCACCACCGTGGGCTTGCCCCACAAGCCCTGCTGCGGCGGGAAAGGCGGCCGCACCCGGGGCTGGCCCCGCTTGCCTTCCAGCGATTCCAGCAGCGCGGTCTCCTCGCCGCAGATGTACGCGCCCGCGCCCAGGTGCGTGTAGATGCGCAGGCTGTAGTCGGTGCCGAAGAGACGGTCGCCCAGCAGCCCCGCGGCTTCCATCTCCGCGATTTTCTCGTCCAACCAGCGGGCCACGGGCCAGAACTCACCCCGCAGGTAGATGTAGGCCCGCTCCGCGCCCACCGCATACGCGGCAATGGCCACGCCTTCCAGGAACTGGAAGGGGTTGCGCTCCATGATTTCCCGGTCTTTGAACGTGCCGGGCTCCGACTCGTCCGCGTTGGCGACCACATAGTGGGGCCAGTTGCGCTTGTCCATGAAGGACCACTTGAGGCCCGTGGGGAACCCCGCGCCGCCGCGGCCCCGCAGGCCCGACTTCTTGACCTCCGCGGTCACCTGGTCGGGGTCCATGCCCGTGACGGCCTGCCGAAAGGCCTCGAAGCCGCCGTGGGCCCGGTACACCTCCAGGCGGTGGATGTCGGGGATGTCACGATGTCGCAAAAGCAGGTGTTCGGCCATCGAAATTCCTACTCCTCGCAGCAGCGGTGGCTCGGCCAGAACGCCGACCGGGGCATCATTCCTCCGCGGCCGGGGTGGATGCCTGCGCCTGGCGCCACGATTCCACCAGGGCCAGGGCCTTCTCCAGGTCCATGTTCTCGTGGTAAGTCAGCCCCTCGGGCGTTTGCACCTGGAAGACCGGGGCCTTGTCGCACGCGGCAATGCACATCACCTCTTCCAGCGAAATCAAGCCGTCGGGCGTGGTCTCGCCTGCCTTGATGCCCAGCGCGTCTTCCAGGTCGTGCAAGAACTTCTCCGCGCCCCGCAGCGCGCAGGGCAGGTCGGTGCACACCTGAATGCGATAACGGCCTCCGGGCCGGTCGTGGAACAGGGTGTAGAAGCCCACCACCCCGTCCACCTCGGTGACCGAGACATCCAAAATCTCGGCCACGATGCGCATCCCCTCGGGCGGGATGTGGCCGCCGAACTCGCGCTGCACCAGGTAGAGCAAGGGCAGCATGGCCGAGCGCTTGTGCTCGGGCGGATACTTGGCCAGGATGGCCTCGATTTCGTCGCGGTGTTGCTCGTAAAACGCGTTCATGCGTGACTCCCGCTGGTGACCCGGTGTGGTCTTCGGCCGGGGATGCGCCTATCGGTCCACATCGCCCAGCACGATGTCAATGCTGCCGATGATGGCGACCAGGTCGGCCACCATGTGACCCTTGGACATCATGGGCAGCAGTTGCAGGTTGGCAAACGAGGGCGTGCGCGCGTGGATGCGCTGCGGATGCGGGCCGCCGTTGCCTTCGATGTAAAAGCCCAACTCCCCGCGCGGGGATTCCACGGCCACATACACCGCGCCCTTGGGCGCGTGGAAGCCCTCGGTCCAATACTTGAAGTGGTGAATCACGGCCTCCATGCTGTGGGCCAGTTCGGACTTGGGCGGCGGCACGAACTTGCGGTTCGGCGTGCGCACGGGCTGGCCCTCGGTGCGGGCCAGTTTGTCCAAAGCCTGGCGGATGATTTTCAGGCTCTGGCGCATCTCCTCCATGCGCACCAGGTAGCGGGCGTACACATCGCCCTCGGGCCGCACGGGGATGTCGAAGTCGTATTGCTCGTAGCCGCTGTAGGGCCGGGCCTTGCGAATGTCGTACTTGATGCCCGAACCCCGCAGCACCGGGCCCGTGGCGCCGTGCGCAATGGCGTCCTCGGCCCGCAGCACGCCAATGCCCTTGACCCGCTGCAAGAAGAGGGGGTTCTCGGTCAGCAGGGCTTCGTACTGGTCAATGCGCGCGGGGAAGTAATCAATGAACGCGCGCACGGCCTCGGCAAAGCCGGGGGGCACATCGCGCCACAAGCCGCCGGGCCGGATGTAGGTGGTCATCATGCGCTGGCCCGCGACCATCTCTAAGATTTCCAGAATCATCTCCCGCTCGCGGAAGCAGTAGAGGAAGACGGACATCGCGGCCAGGTCCAGCGCGTGGGTGCCCAACCACACCAGATGCGACGCGATGCGCTGCAATTCGGCCAGAATGACGCGGATGATTTGCGCGCGCTCGGGGATGTCGTCAATGCCCAGCAGTTTCTCCACCGCCAGGGCGTAGGCCAGGTTGTTGCCCACGGTGTTCAAATAGTCCATGCGGTCGGTCATCACCGTGGCCTTGATGTAATTCTTGGCCTCCATGTTCTTCTCGATGCCCGTGTGCAAAAAGCCGATGTCGGGCACGCAGTTGACGATGACCTCGCCGTCCAGTTCCAACAGCAAACGCAGCACGCCGTGGGTGGAAGGGTGCTGCGGCCCCATGTTCAGCAACATGGTCTCGCCCGAGAGCGCGCGCTCCGAGACCAGATGTCGCAGGTCGTCTACGGTGATTTCCATGCGCTCCAACATGCCGGCCACTCCTTGGGGAACCCGGCTCACGACCGGGGCCGCGGCTTGCGGCGCTCGATGTCGTCGAAGTTGAACGAGAACTGCGGCTCTTCATAGCCCAAGGGGTAGTCCTTGCGCAACGGATGCCCCACCCAATCGTAGGGCATCAAAATCCGCCGCAAGTCGGGGTGCCCCGTGAACCGAATGCCGAACATGTCCCACACTTCCCGCTCGTACCAGTTGGCGCTGGGGTACAGCCCCACCAGGGAGGGCACCTCGGCCGCGTCCTCCTCCACCGGCACGCGCAGGCGCACGGCCACATTGTGGGTGTAGGAGTAGAACTGGTAGACCACATGGAAGCGGGGCCGGCCCTCGGGCCAATAGTCCACCGCGGTCACATCCAGCAGCGCGTCGAAGCCCAACTCATCGCGCAACAGGCGGGCGGCCTCGAGCAGGCGCTCGGCCGGCACCTGAAACGAGACCTCATCGCGAAAGACCGTCGGCGCCGCGGCCAGGCGCTCCTGCAAAGTCGGGATGACCACATCGCTCAGGTAGGCGTCCATGCCCCATCTCCTTGGGGAACCGCGCTCGCGGCCGGGTCACGCCCGGGCCCGCAAAGGGTGTTCCTTCATGACCTTGGCGTGCAGGGTCAACACGCCGTGGATGAGTTGCTCGGGCCGCGGGGGGCAACCGGACACATACACATCCACGGGCACCACTTCGTCCACGCCCTGCAGCACCGCGTAGTTGTTGAACACACCGCCGCACGACGCGCAATCGCCCATCGCGATGACCCACTTGGGCTCCACCATCTGGTCGTACAGACGGCGCAGCACGGGGGCCATCTTGCGGGTCACCCGCCCGGCCACAATCATCAGGTCCGACTGCCGCGGGCTGGGGCGCATCAACTCCATGCCGAAGCGGCTCATGTCGTAGTGGGAAGCCTGCGCGGCCATCATCTCGATGGCGCAGCAAGCCAGGCCGAACAGCAAGGGCCACATGGCCCGGGTGCGCGCCCAGTTGACGGCCTCTTCTAAGGTGGTGGTCACAATCCCCATCTCGCCGAGTTTATGCTCTACTCCCATTCCAACGCTCCTTTTCGCCAGGCATAGATGTAGCCCACCAGCAGAATGGCGATGAAGACCAGCATCTCCAGCAGCCCAAACAGGCCCAATTGGCGGAAGGTCACCGCCCAGGGCAGCAAGAAGATGACCTCCACATCGAAGAGCAAGAAGAGCATGGCGATGCGATAGAAGCGCACGGGCTGCCGACGCATGCCCGGGCCGATGGGCACCATGCCCGACTCATAAGGGCTCAACTTGCGGAAGGTCGGTTTACGGGGGCCCAGCAGGGCGTCCAGCGCGATGATGAGCACGGCCAGGGCCGTGGAGAGAACCAACATGATGGCGATGGGAATGTATTGCCACAGCATGATGCAGCCCCTGGCACAAAAGGGTGGGCCGCGTCGTCGCGACCCCGGCGTTTTTTTGTGCGAATTCTCACGAGAGTATAACACGCGGCCCAAGGGGTGTCAACGCGCCCCACCCATGCGCATACCTAAAAATGCCAGGTGTCACCTCGCGGGTTGGCATACGGCGGCGCACCGCAGCGAGGCCAAGGCGCGGTGCGCCCATCCGCCCGCCGGGCGATGATGGAAGTCAGGGCCGGGCCGCGGTATAATTCCTGCGCCCCACGGGCAGGAGCGCATCATGGCATCCACGGCACAAAGACGCGTGCAAGGACGCTTTCGCAGGACTTCAACCGGCCGGCCGCGTTGCCACGCCGACCGGGTACTTTTCTTTTAACCCCCATCCTCGATTGCAGGAGGCATCTTCCATGTCCAAGTCCACGACGGCCGAACTCAAGACCGCCCCCGAGGCGGTCAATCCTTTTCACATGGCCCAGGCCCAATTCGACCACATCGCCGACATGATGGGCCTGAGCCCCGACGCGCGTCAAATCCTCCGTTGGCCCATGCGTGAGTTCAAGTTTCAAATCCCGGTGCGCATGGACGACGGGCGCTTGCAGGTCTTCTTCGGGTATCGGGTGCAGCACAACGACGCTCGCGGCCCGGCCAAGGGCGGCATCCGCTTTCACCCCAACGAGACGGTGGACACGGTGCGCGCCCTGGCCATGTGGATGACCTGGAAGACCGCGGTGGTGAACATCCCCCTGGGCGGCGGCAAAGGCGGCGTGGCCGTGGCCCCGGCCAACCTCAGCCGCCGGGAGCAGGAGGCCCTGGTGCGGGGCTGGATTGACCAGATTTGGCGCAACATCGGCCCCCGCATTGACATCCCCGCGCCCGATGTAGGCACCACGCCCCAAATGATGGGCTGGATGATGGACGAATACAGCAAACGGGTCGGGCAATACACGCCGGGCGTCATCACGGGCAAGCCGCTGCCCGTCGGCGGTTCCCCTGGGCGCAAGGAGGCCACCGGCTTTGGCGTGATTTATCAGGTGCGCGAGGCCATGAAACTCTTGGGCATGGACCCCACCCGCAGCACGGCCTCGGTGCAGGGTTTCGGCAATGTGGGACGCCACGCGGCCCTGGGTTTCACCAAGTTCTTAGGCGGCAAGGTCATCAGCGTGGCCTATTACGACAACCGCGAGAAAACCCCCTACACCATCACCCACCCCGACGGGCTGGACATCGAATACCTGATGTCCATCACCGACATCTTCGGCACCATTGACAAGGACAAGGCCCGCGCCGCGGGTTACCGGGTGGAAGACGGCGACGCGTGGCTGCGCCAGGATGTAGATGTGCTCATCCCCGCCGCGCTGGAAGCCCAGATTCGCGCCGACAATGTGCACCTCATCAGCGACCGGGTGCGCATCCTGGCCGAAGGCGCCAACGGTCCCACCACCCCCGAAGCCGACCAGGTGCTGGCCGGCCGCGACATGCTGGTCATCCCCGACTTCTTGTGCAACGCGGGCGGCGTCATGGTGTCGTACTTCGAGGGCGTGCAGAGCGACATGAACTACTATTGGACCCGCGACGAGGTGCTGGAACGACTGGATTCCAAGATTACCCACGCGTTCCACGAGGTCTTTCGGTTGGCCCAGGGCGAGGGGCTGTATCCGCGCGATGCGGCCTATGTGGTGGCCATCCAGCGGGTGGTCGAAGCGATGGAAGTGCGGGGCTGGCTGTAGCCCACCCACCCTCACGGCGAGCGACCGGGCGATGTCCGCGCAGGGCATCGCCCGGTGTGTTGTCGGCCGCGCTCACGGTTCCAGCGGGCGACGGTAAAGGGCCACGCTTTCCACCAGGCCGATGGCCATCAGCGTCGAGACCAGGGTGCTGCCGCCATAAGTGATGAAGGGCAGCGGCAGCCCCGTCACGGGGATGAGGTTGAGGTTCATGGCGATGTTGACCGTCATGTGGAAGCCCAACATCGCGGCCACGCCCGTGGCAATGAGCGCGCCGTAGGTGTCGTAGGCGTGCTGCGCCACCCGCAAGCAGCGCCAGATGACCAGGCTCAACAACACAATGGTCAGCGTGGCCCCCACGAACCCCAACTCGTGGGCAATCACCGCGAAGATGAAGTCGGTGTGGCGCACTTTGAGGAAACGGTATTGCACCTGCGGGCCCTGGCCGTACCCCTGGCCGAACAACCCGCCCGACCCGATGCTGATGAGGGCCTGCAACACATTGTAAATCGCACCATGCCGCGCGGTCTCGTCGGGAAACAGGAAGTTGAGGATGCGCGCTTTCTGATAATCGGCCAGAAAGGGGAAGCCGGCCACGCCACCCACCGCGCCCAGGCCGGCAAACAGCGCGATGTGCTTCCAGCGCAGGCCCGCGGCCCACAGCATGGCCAGCCAAATCACCACCAGGGTGACCGAGGTGCTCAGGTCGGGCTGCAACAGCACCCACACCACCAGGCCACCGGTGAGGGCCGCGCTGAGCAGCACCCAACGCATCTGGTGCAAACGGTCTTGATAGCGCGCCAAAAACCCGGCCTGCACCAAAATCAGCACGATTTTGGCGAACTCGGAGGGCTGCACTTTGATGGGCCCCACCGTGTACCACCGGGCCGAGCCGAACAGCGCCGTTCCCACCAGTTTGAGCGCGACGAGGGAAAGGATGACGCCTCCATACAAATACTTGCTCAACGGCTGCCAATGGTGATAGTCCATCAACGCCAGCCCCAGCATGAGCAGCCCCCCGGCCGCGGCGAAAATCAACTGCCGACTGGGCAAATCGGCCAGGACTTCATTGCCGGCCACGGCCGAGCGAATCATCGCGGTGCCGAAGATGATGAGGGTGGCCACCAGGCCCAGTAGCCAGTAGTCGAAATTTTCCCACGCGATGCGGCGTTGCATGAGCAAACCTCCCCGCGGGATGCCCCGCGTCGCGTTTCTATTGTAGCCGAAGTCGTGAGAGCAAGATGAGGGAGCGTGGGTGGGCGATAGGGCGAGAAAGCGAGAAGGCGGGGAGGCGGTAAAGCGGGAAGGCGAA
>WGAK01000124.1 GCA_015494815.1 Anaerolineales bacterium
GCCCCGCACCGACGGCTCGGTGGTGGTGCTGAAGGTGGATTACCCGGCGCGGCATCGATTGGGGCGGTAGTCGTCGCTTGAGCCTGCACCGCCCGTCGGCCGCGGCTCAACGCCCACCTGCTCACCCGCAAGTTGGCGCTGATGCAAGCCCGACAGCGCCTCCAGGCCGCACTGGAGCAGGCCGCCGCGGCCGAACCCACCGAAGAGGCACCACCGCCCGAGCCGGAACAGCCCACCTCGGGCATGTCCCTGGCCGAGTGGAAGCAGTACGACAACGAACAACTGGCCCGCTACGAGCGCATCCGCCAGGCTGACCTGGCCTTCGACGCCGAGGTGGGGGAACCTGCCGATGCTCCCCTGGCGGCCTTCTTTGTCAAACAAAATGAAAATGTTACCGCGGCGCGAAGCCCTCCCGACCGGGGATTTTGTGGTATAATGCGGCCCGCGTCCCCCGGACGGCTGGGCTGTCGGGGGTCGTCCTGTGTTTCGGGAATTCGACACGGCCCGCATGGCAGGGGCCGTGGGCGTCGGGAGGACATCCATGAACCAAGACTTGTTACGGGCCCTGGAAGCCCAGCCCAATCCCAACATTCCTCAGGACCTGAGCCCGGGCGACATCGTGAGCGTGTTCGTGCGCATCAAAGAGGGCGACCGGGAGCGGGTGCAAGAATTTCGCGGTACGGTGATTCGGGTGCGAGGCGGCGGCAACGATGCCACCTTCACGGTGCGGCGCATTGCCAGCCACGGCATTGGGGTCGAACGCACCTTTTTACTGCACTCGCCGCGCATCGAGAAGGTGGTGCGGCACCAGCAATCCAAAGTGCGCCGGGCCCGCCTGTACTACTTGCGCGACCGCATCGGCAAGCACGCCCGCCTCAAGGCCAAACTGCCGTCCAAGAAGAAAGCCAACGCCTAAATCTCCGCCCTCCTCCGACGCGGGCCGGTGCTATGCAGCCCGGCCCGTTTTCCTATCCCCTCGCCAGGAGCGTCCTCATGGCCCCTCTGCCACGCATCCTCATCGTCACCAACCGCTATCCCCGCGAGGGCAAACCGCCCATCGTGGGCACGCCCGAAACCTACGCCCAGGCGCTGTATCAGGCCGAAACCGCGCCCATGCTCATCCCCCTTTCGACCACGCCCGAGGTGGCCCTGGAGACCTGGTGGCCCGTGGCCGACGGCATTTTGCTGGCCGGAGGCGGCGACATCGAGCCGGCGCGCTTCAACGGCGCGATGCACCCCAAGGTCAACGAGGTCTTCCCCGACCGGGACGCCATCGAAATCGCGCTGGCCCGCCGCGCGGTGGCCGAGGGCAAACCCCTGCTGGCCATCTGTCGGGGCATCCAGGTGCTGAATGTGGCGCTGGGCGGCACCCTGTACACCGACATCCCCGACCAGATTCCGCAGGCGGTGGGGCATCGGGGCACCTCGCCGCTGCGCTACATCTGCCAGCACGATGTGCGCCTCGCGGCCGACAGCCGTCTGGCCCGCATCCTGGGGCGTGAGCGCCTGTGCGTCAACAGTTTCCACCACCAGGGCGTCAAGGACCTGGCCCCGGGGCTGCGCGCGGTGGCCTGGTCCGATTGCGGGCTGGTGGAGGCGGTGGAGGCGCCCAACCACCCCTTCGCCATCGGCGTGCAGTGGCACCCCGAGTTGATGGTGGCCCACGGCGAGCCGCACATGCAGGCCCTCTTTCGGGCCTTTGCCCAGGCCGCGCGCGAGCACGGCCGGGCGGCCAAACGCGCGACGCCGGCGGGGCAAATCGCGGTATAATGCCTCCAGCATGAGCGGAACACCCCCCTCGTCGTCTTCGTCCTCCGGCCGCGTGGTGGCCGGACGCTACCGCCTGCAGGCCGTGCTGGGCCTGGGCGGCATGGCCGAGGTGTATCTGGCCGAGGACCTCAAACTCGCGCGCCAGGTGGCGCTCAAGCGCCTGCGGCCCGAATACGCGCGCTGGCCCGACTTTCGGGCCCGCTTTCTGGACGAAGCCCGGCTGGCCGCGCAACTCAATCATCCCAATATCGTCACCGTGTACGATGTGGTGGAAGACGACGAGGCCATCCTCATTGTGATGGAATATGTGCCGGGCCGCACGCTGGCCGATGTGCTCAAAGAGCGCCCGCGCCTGCCCCTGGAAGAAGCGTTGCACTACCTGATTCAGGCCTGCGCGGGCTTAGGCTATGCGCATCGTGCCGGCCTGGTGCACGGCGATGTCAAGCCCCAAAACCTGCTCATCGGGCCGGGGCAACGGCTCAAAGTCACCGACTTCGGCCTGGCGCGCGTGTACGAAAGCCTGCGCCGCCCGCCCACAGGGCAGGTGGTGTGGGGCTCGCCGCCCTACCTGTCGCCCGAGCACGCCCGCGGCGAGCCCTTGGTGCCCGCGTCGGATGTGTACGCGCTGGGCATCGTGCTCTACCAGGCCCTGACGGGACGCTTCCCCTACAC
>WGAK01000125.1 GCA_015494815.1 Anaerolineales bacterium
ACACCCTCCGGCGCATTTGCACGCCCCCCAACGCGGGGTGCGCTCAAAAGCCGCCGGAGGGTGTGTTGCGCGTGGCCCGCAACCGCGACACACCTTTGTCGGTGTCGTTGCGAGGGGGCGCAGCCCCCGGTAGGGGCGCACGGCGTGCGCCCGCTTTTGACATGGCCGAAAGGCGGCCCTTACCGTCGCGCGAGATGCCACGACAGCGGACAGGCGTCAGGTGTCAGCGGGCAGGCAGGCACGCTCCCAAAGTCACCTTCGGCCCTGGACCCTGAGACCGCCCGTTGGCTGCTTTCGGCAACTTCTGCATGCCCCTCCAACGCGACATATCTTCTCAAAGGGCGGGGTTTGTGCTATACTGACGCCGCGTCGTCTCAGGCCGGGCTTTGGCGGCTCGGCCTCCGCGCGTGGCAAACCGGTTCCTGCAGGAACCGGTTCTTTTTGGGCTGTCAAGGAAGGTTGTCATGAGCACCAATACCTCGCTTCACCATCACTACGACGAGGCCCACACCCTGAAGCGCAGCCTGGGCCTGATGGAAGCCACCATGATTGGCGTGGGCGCCATGATTGGCGCGGGCATCTTCGGCCTGACCGGCATCGCCGCGGGCAAGGCCGGGCCGGTGGGCCTGCTGCTGGCCTTTTTTCTCAACGGCATTGTGACCAGCCTCACCGGCCTGACCTATGCGGAACTGGGCGCGGCCATGCCCGAAGCCGGGGGCGGTTACCTGTGGGTACGCGAGGGATTGTCGCGCTTTTGGGGCTTTTTCTCGGGCTGGATATCCTGGTTCAGCCATTCGGTGGCCTGCAGTTTGTACGCGGTCTTGTTCGCCACTTTCTTCGTGGAACTCATAGAAGTGGCCGGGGTGGAAATCTCCCGCGCGCCCGGCTTTCTGGGCCTGAGCGCCGAAGCCTGGCTCATCAAGGGCCTGGTGGTGCTGGTCGTGGCTTTGTTCCTCTACATCAACTTCCGCGGCGCCTCGGAAACGGGGCTGGTGGGCAACATCGTGACCATCACCAAAGTGGTGGTGCTGCTCACCATCTCGGGCTTTGGCATCAAGGCCATGCTCAACGCGCCCAACGCGGCCCTGGTGTGGGAGAACTTCCGGCCCCCGCTGCCCCACGGCTGGGCGGGCGTGTTCGCGGCCATGGGGTTGACCTTCGTGGCCTTCGAGGGCTACGAAATCATCGCCCAGACGGGCGAGGAACTGTACGAGCCGGAGCGCAACCTGCCGCGCGCCATCTTCCTGTCCATCGGCATCGTGGTCGCCATCTATCTCATCGTGGCCTTCGTGGCCGTGGGTGTGCCGGTGCAAAAACTGGTGGGTATGCAGCCCTGGCAATATCTGGCCGAGCACGGCGAGCGGGGCATGGTGCGCATTGCCGAGTTCATCATGCCCTACGGCCGGGTGCTCATGCTCATCGGCGGGCTGGCTTCGACCACCTCGGCCCTCAACGCCACGGTATACTCCAGTTCGCGGGTGTCGTTCGCCATGGGCCGCGGCCGCGACCTGCCCGCGTTCTTCGGCGAAGTCCACCCGCGCACCCGCACGCCCCACTGGGCCATCCTGATGAGCGGCCTGCTCATCGCGTTCATGGGCGTGGCCCTGCCCGTGGCCGATGTGGCCGGCGGCGCGTCGCTGACCTTTTTGGTGCTGTTCTTGCTGACCAACATCACCCTCATCCGCCTGCGCAAGACGCACCCCGACCTGCCGCGCGCGTTCCGGGTGCCGTGGGTGCCCTACCTGCCCATCGCCACGGTGCTCATCCAGGGTTTCCTGGCCGGCCACCTGTTCGAGGCCAGTCCCCTGGCGTGGTACGCGACCATCGCCTGGACCCTGCTGGGCGTGGCGCTATATTACGGCTACATCCGGGCCCGTCAGCAGGGCAACGGGGCCGCGGCCTGAGGCCAACGCCGATGACCGCCACGGCCTGGGAGGCGTGGGTGGAAGGGCTACCGCCCCGGCCGGGCGCGTATTGGCTGGCCCTTTGCCTGCCCCGGCCCACGCTGCTAACCGTGGCCGCGCGCCGTGTGCGCTGGCCCGCGGGGCTGTACCTTTACACCGGCTCCGCGCGCGGCCCCGGCGGCATTCGGGCTCGCCTGGGCCGCCATCTGCGCGGCCGGGGCCGCGGGCCGTGGCATGTGGACGCGCTGCGGGCCGTGGCCGTGCCCGTGGCCTGGGGCTGGACCACCGTACCCGCGCCGGCCGCGCGACCGTGGGAGTGCCTCTGGGCCCAGGCCTGGGCCGCGCAGCCCGGCGCTTTCGTGCCCCAGCCGGGATTTGGGGCCAGCGATTGCCGCGCCGGGTGTCCGGCCCACGCGGTGGGCTGGCCCGAGCCCTGCCCGCCGGGCCTGGTTGACCATCTGCTGGCTTGAGGAGTAAGCCCCATGTACGACGCGCCGTCTCCCCCGCCGCCCACCGCGACCACCCGCCCGACCGTGTCGCAGCCCCAGCCCAGCCTGTGGACGCGCTATCGCCTGCTGCTGGGCGTGGCCCTGATGGTGCTGCTGCTGGACCAGGGCACCAAGGCCCTGGTGCGGCACTTGCTGCCCTTTGGGCAGGTGTGGGCCCCCTGGCCTGCGCCGTGGCGCACGTGGGTGCGCATCGTACATTGGCGCAATTCGGGCGCGGCCTTCGGGCTCTACCAGGGCGCCAACGATGTGCTGGCCTGGCTGGCCGTGGCCGTGGTGGTGGTCGTGGCCTGGCACTTTCGCCAGACCGCGCTGGATGCCCGCTGCCTGCGCTGGGGGCTGGCCTTGCAAGTGGGCGGCGCGCTGGGCAACCTGTGGGACCGGCTCTACCGGGGTTCCGTCACCGACTTCGTCGCGGTGGGGCAGTTCCCCGTGTTCAACCTGGCCGACATCGCCATCACCTTGGGCGTGGCGTGCCTCTTGCTCGCCACGCTGCGAGAAGACGGCCAAACCGACCAACCCGAACCGCAGCCGGAAACGGCCGCATCCCCCCACGAGCCCACGGGCCATGAGCAGCCCTGAGATTCGCCGCTTCACCTATCGCCCCGACCCCGCGCAGCCCCGTCAGCGCCTCGACCGCTTTCTGGTGCAGGCGCTGGAGGGCACCTACTCGCGGGCCCGGGTGCAGGCCTGGATTCGCGAGGGTCGCGTGCAGGTGAACGACCGGGTGGTCACCAAGCCGGGCTGGTGGCTGGAGCAACCGGCCACGGTCACCGTGGCCATTCCGCCGCGGCAACCGGCCACGGTAGAGCCCGAGCCCATCCCCTTGCGGGTGCTGTTCGAGAACGCGGATGTGCTGGTGGTGGACAAGCCCGCGGGCATGGTGGTGCATCCGTCGCCGGGACACGCCCGGGGCACGCTGGTGCACGCGGCCCTGGCCCACGCGCCCGACATGGCCGGGGTGGGGGGCGCGCTGCGGCCGGGCCTGGTGCATCGGCTGGACAAAGACACTTCGGGCGTGCTGATTCTGGCCAAGAACGACGCCGCGCATCAGTTTCTGCAAGACCAGTTTCGGGCCCGCGCGGTGGGCAAGGAGTACCTGGGCCTGGTGGTGGGCCATCCGCCGGTGCCGCGCGGGCGCATCGAAGCCCCCATCGCCCGCGACCCCGCGCATCGCAAGCGCATGCGGGTGACGCCGCCGGGCCAGGGCCGCGAGGCCCGCACCGACTTCGAGGTGCTGGAGACCTTCCCCGGCTACGCGCTGGTGCGCTTTCGCCCCCACACCGGGCGCACGCATCAAATTCGCGTCCACGCGGCGTTTCTGGGCACGCCCATCGCCGGCGACACCCTCTACGGCCCGCGACGGGTGCGCCTGCCGCTGACCCGGCACTTCCTGCACGCCCACCGCCTGACCCTGCGCCTGCCGGGCGAGACGACGCCGCGCACCTTCGAGGCCCCCTTGCCGCCCGATTTGGTCGCAGTGCTGGACTACCTGCGGCGGCAGGTCGCGTCGTCCTGATGCCGCGATTACGCACAAGCATTGAGTTGTATATTTATTGACAATGCCCGGCTTTGCTGGTAAGATGGACTTGCGCGTGAATCTATTGTTAGGAGGATAATCATGCAATTCGCGGTCTGCGTGCTCCATGTTCCTGACATGGGCAAGGCCCTCGCCTTCTATCGGGATGTTTTGGGGCTGCCCGTGCGGTATACCTCGGAGGCTTATGTGGAGTTCGCTCTCTCTCCGGCTACGCTGGCTTTACACCAGGCCGAGCACGCCGACGCGAGTACGCGCGGGGTAGGGATGTTCTTCGTGGTGGACGATGTGGATGCCCTGGCTGCCCGATTACATGCCCAAGGTTTGACACCCACGCAGCCCTTGACCGACCAGGATTTCGGCTATCGCACGGTGATGTACATGGACCCATTTGGCAATCGCGTCGAACTGGCTACGCCGTTACCGTAAAACCTATGGACGCGACGGTAAACATCCTTGAAGTCTCCCGCACAGAAATCCTGGCTTGGCTACCTGCCATCCTGGACATCTACGCCCAGGTACACGGTCTGGACGCTCAGGCGATAGCCGCACGCGACGCGATTATGCGGCGTCACTTTGGGCGGCGGGGCTACCGCGGCTTCATCGCCCTGGACGCCGACCGGTTGGTGGGGTTCACGTATGGCTACACAGGAGATCCGGGGCAATACTGGTATGACAAGGTCTGGGCTGCAATGACGCCCGCGCAGCGGTCTCAGTGGCTGGAGCCCGAACACTTCGAATTCGTGGAACTGGCCGTACACCCCGCGTGGCAGGGGCAAGGCATCGGCGGGCGTCTCCACGACCGGCTTTTGGAGGACCGGCCCGAGGCCATCGCCTTGCTTACCGTTCGGGCCGACAATGAGCGGGCCTTGGGTCTGTATCGCAAACGGGGCTGGCAAGTCGTGCTGGAGGGTTTTCGCTTTGCCTCCAACGGCGAGCCGTACCTGGTGATGGGCAAGTATCTGTCTTCATAGGCGTGGGCGTGGGGTGTGCCATCGCGGCGACCCAAGTCCCGCCGGGATATTTTCTTGTCGTGAAATAGGATTGATTTCCATCTCAAGCCCCCTGTCGCCAGGCAGGGCCGATGTATGGAGGACGAACGATGGCATTACGCGAACTCATCGCCCAGTTCGAAGCGTTCTTAGAGCGCCAGGGCTACCGGCAGATGACCCTGGTGGGGTATTTGGAGGACATCCAGCAGTTCTACGAATTTCTCAAGGCGCACTTGGGGCGTGAACCCGAGATTGCCGACCTGACCCCCGAACGCTGCAAGGCCTATCTGGCCGACCAGGCGCAGCGTTACCGTCGCAGCACGCTGATGCGCCGTCTGGCCTCGTTGCGCAGTTTTCAGCGCTTTTTGCAGTCCGCGGGGCACCTGGCCGAGCCCTTCGTGCCGCGCACCGCGGAGTTGAGCGAGTTTCTGGAGAAAGCCCAGCAGGCGCAAGAGATTCTGTGCCTGAGCAGCGACGAACTGCGGCAGATTTGGGAAAGTCTGCTGCGGGCCAAGACCCCGCGCGCAGTGCGCGATTTGGCCATCATCGCCTTGTTCGTCGAGTGGGGCTTCCCCAGCGAGTGGCTCATCCGCTTCCGGGTGGACGATGTGGACCTGGAGCGCAGCCGCGTTCGCATCCCCGATTTGGTCGAGCAAGCCATGTGGATTCCGGTGCGGGCCGCGCGCGAGCCCTTGCGCCGCTATCTCATCCTGCGCGAGCGCTTCAATCCCACGGGCGCGGAGCCCGCGCTGTTCCTCAGTCAGTTGGGGCGTCCCATCAGCCGCCAGAGCCTGTGGCAATCGCTGCGCTCGTGGGGCGAAATCCTGCGGCTGCGCAAACCCCTCACCCCCCAGGCCCTGCGCAACACCGCGGCCTACCGTTTGTCGCGGCAAGGCGTGCCGGCCGACACCTTGCAGATTGTCTTCGGCCACACCAATCCCCTGTCCACCCGCTTTTTGCTGCGTCGTCTGAACCGGGCCTGTCGCGAGGTGGATGTCTCGCGGTTGCCCATCTTGCAGCCCACGGGCGACATCGTCATGGGCGCCGGCGCGGAAGAGTGGTTGCCCGCGGACCTGAGCGAATTGCACGCATCCTCCACTGCCGACGAAGAAGGAGCCTGACATGGGTGCTCGCCCAACGCTGACCAAACCGCATTTCTTCTCGCTGGACGACATCGACGCGGTGGCCGAGGCCGTGCGGGCCCACGCGCCCGGATTCACGCCGCGGGTGGGGCTGATTCTCGGCTCGGGGCTGGGCGCGGTGGCCGAAGCCGCGGCCGATGTGGTGGCCACCATTCCCTATGCCGACCTGCCCGATTGGCCCGAATCCACGGTGTGGGGCCATGCAGGGCGCTTGATTCTGGGCTACTGGCAGGGCCAGCCGGTGCTCATCATGCAGGGCCGCGCGCATTACTACGAGGGCTACACCATGGCCCAAATCAGCCTGCCCGTGCGGGTGATGCGCCGCCTGGGCGCGGACTATTTGTTCGTCACCAACGCCGCGGGGGGCGTGAACCCCGCGTTCGAGCCCGGCGATTTGATGCTGATTCGCGACCACATCAACTTCATGGGCCTGGCGGGACTGTCGCCCTTGCGCGGGCCCAATCTGGACGCGTTCGGCCCGCGGTTCCCCGACATGGGCCACGCGTATGACCCGGCCTTGATGGACCTGGCCCGGGAAGTGGCACGCGAGGCCGGTCTGACTTTGCGCGAAGGCGTGTATGTGGGCGTGGCCGGGCCGCAATTCGAGACGCCCGCGGATTTGCGCTTGCTGCATCAGGCTGGCGCGGACGCGGTGGGCATGTCCACCGTGCCCGAGGTCATCACCGCGGTGCACAGCGGTATGCGGGTGCTGGGCATCTCGGGCATCAGCAACCGGGCCAACCTGGACGGCAAGACCACCACCAGCCACGAAGAGGTGTTGGAGGCCGGGAAGCGCATGACGCCCAACCTGGCCACCCTGGTGGCCGGGGTGCTGGCGCGGCTGTAAGGCCACGGTTGCCACGCATTCCTTTTGCCGCCCGTTCCGGTGCCGCGCGCCGGGGCGGGTGGTGTGGTTTGGGCCGCGCGGTGCTCATGCTCAGGCGCGCGGCAGGCGTACCACAAAGGTGCTGCCTTGCCCCGGCCCCGGGCTCATGGCTTCGATGGTGCCCCCGTGGGCCTCCACCAGCAGGCGGGCGATGGTTAGACCCAGGCCACTGCCGCCATAGGCCCGAGCCCGTGACGGTTCCACCCGGTAAAAGCGCTTGAAGATGTGGGGCAGGTGCTCCGGAGGGATGCCGGCGCCGGTGTCGTGCACCTCGAACCGCACCCACGGCCCCTCGTCGGCGCGGGCGCGTAGGGTGACCGTGCCGCCGGCGGGCGTGTAGCGCAAGGCGTTGTCCAACAGGTTGCTGAGCACCTGTAGCAGGCGCTCGCGGTCGCCGTAGATAGGGGGCGTTTGGGGTTCCACGAGTACGCGCAGCGTAACGCCCTGGTCTCGATACGCAGGCGCGAAGCGACGACGGGCGGCTTCCAGCAGTTCCTGCGGGTGGAGCAGGGCACGTTGCAGGGTCAACGCGCCGGCCTCCATGCGACTGACCTCCCGCAAATCGTCGACGAAACGCTGCAGGCGCTGCACTTCATCCAGAATCTGACCATACATCGCCGGGGTCGCGGGCAACACGCCGTCCAGCAGCCCTTCCACATAGGCGCGGATGGAAGCCAAAGGCGTGCGCATCTCGTGCGAAACATCGGCCAGCCACTGGCGACGAGCCTCTTCGGTGCGGGCTAACTGCTCGGCCATGCGGTTGAAATTCCAGGCCAACTCGCCCAATTCGTCCAGCACGCCGTGGGCCAGGTCCCCGGGCACGGCTACCCGCTCATCGTATTGGCCCCGGGCAATGCGCTGGCTGGCGTGCGAGATGGCCTGAATGGGGGCGACGATTTGGCGGGTGACGAACCAACTGACGGCCATCGCGGCCAGCCCGGCCAGCAACATGGCGCGCAGCAGGGCCTCGCTGAGCGCAGCCCGAAAACTGTGGAACAGGTCGCGCTCCAGGCGGGTGGGGTCGTCCCACCACCAGGAGGGCGCTTCCATGTCCATGTCCATGCCGCGACCCCAGCGCATCATGTCTTCCATGGCGCGCGCCATCGTGGCCATATGGCGCTCGAAACTCACGGGCGCAACCGACTGCCCGGCCCACCACAGGGTCAGACTGCCCACCAGCAACACGGCCCCATAGGAAAGGAACAATTTGAGGCCCAGGCTGCGGCGTATGACGCGCGTCAAGGCCTGCCAGCGCTTACGCATCACGCTCCTCCTCGCCGTCGAAACGATATCCCACGCCCCGTACGGTGACAATCCAGCGTCCATAGGGGCCCAACTTCTTGCGCACATTGCCGATGTGCACATCCACCACCCGGGCATCACCGTAATACGCCCCCCAAACCCGGTCCAGCAACTGCTGGCGAGTCATCACCCAACCGCGATGCTCGGCTAACGCCAGCAGCAGGTCGAACTCGCGCGGCGTCAGGTGCACTTCACGGCCGTCCATCCACACCCGCCGGGCCGCGGCATCCAGTTCCAGGCCGCCGAAGCGCAGGCGAGGGGCCTGTTCGGACCCGCGCCGCAACCGTCGCAAGCCGGCCTTCACCCGGGCCACCAATTCATGGGGGCTGAACGGCTTGGGGACATAATCGTCGGCCCCCAGAGTGAGCCCCACGACCCGGTCCATCTCTTCGGTCTTGGCCGTCAGCATGATGACATAGACATCGGAGCGCTGCCGCAGGCGGGTGAGCACCTCCAGACCATCCAGGCCCGGCAACATGATGTCCAGGATGACCACATCCGGCCGCTGGGCCTGAAAGGCTTCCAGGGCCTGGGGGCCGCTGCTGGCCGTGACGACGGTAAAGCCCTCGCGCTCCAGATAGGCCCGCACCACCTGCCGGATGGCAGGCTCGTCATCCACCACCAAAATACGCGTCGCACCCACGCCCGTAACCTCCATTGCCAGATGGCCCCTGGCGGGGCATTTTCAGTGTAACGCAAGGCGGGCCCTGGGGGTAGCGCCATTCGCCCCATCTTTGCGAAATCTTCACGATTCCTTGGAGGTACCTTCGCGCTCAACCGCTATCATCCCTATTGAACGAAGACGAACTGGCCCGTTGCTACGGCAGCGGCGCTTTCAATCAACCAACAGGAGGTGACATCATGATGGGTGGTTGCTGTGGATGGGGTGGTGGCTGGTGGGGCCTGGCCGGAGGTGGTTGGCTGGGCATGGTCTTCAGCCTGCTGTTCTGGGTGCTCATCGTGGTCGCGGTGCTCGCGGGGTTGCGCTGGCTGTTGCGCAGCATGCCCGCGGGCCCGGCCGGGAGCGTGATGCCCACGGCGGGTGCCACGGCCGAGGACCCCAAGCAAGTATTGCAAACCCGCTACGCGCGCGGTGAAATCACCCGCGAAGAATATCTGCGCATGCTGGCCGACCTGGAAGGCCGCCCGGCCTGAGAAACGAGGCTCCGGGCCGGCGCCCGGAGCCCATCCCCCCAATCCCTCTCAACCCATTTTTTTACGGAGGTCAACCGATGTGTCACCATCACTCGATGTCCATGTCCCATACGCATGATGCGGGAAGTGTGTCCGAACCCGCGCCCGACCCCAAACGCATTTTGCAAGTGCGCTATGCGCGCGGCGAAATCACCCGTGAGCAGTACTTGCAAATGTTGGCCGACCTGACGGCCGCGCAGCCGAACCCGGCGCACCACGCGCCCGCGGCCGAAACGCCGCCCGCATCCTTGCCGCCGACGGCCGAGTCTGCCTGACATTCCGCATCCCTCGGGGCACGGCGTGGGGTCGTGCCCCGGATTTCAGGAGGTACACATGATGATGTTCGGTTGGCTTTTCTTCGTGTTGCTGATAGGGCTGGTGATGCTGGTGTTGGGGCGGGGCTGGGGCTTCTTCATGCGCCACGGGCCCGGACACCACTTTTCGCCCTGGCATCATGGGCGTCCTCATTATCCCCACGCGGCCGGGCCGGGGCCCGGCGGCCGGGAGGATGACCCGCTGTATTGGCTTCAGATGCGCTACGCGCGCGGCGAAATCAGCCGGGAAGAGTATCGGCGCATGCGCGACGACCTGACCGCCGCGGGCTGAGCATCTTGCACGACCGTTGCCCGTGAAAGCAACACGGCCAGGGACCTCGTTCGG